>JAJZYV010000006.1 GCA_021797955.1 Thermoplasmata archaeon | reverse complement strand
TGATTTTCGAGTAAAGAAAAGAAACTGTATCCTCTACAGGAACAGAGGACTAATTAATGCGAGAATTCTATCGAGTAACATTCGTCCATCATAATGATTTTAGTCTGCATGTTATTGATTTTAGTTTCTCCCATGTTTCAGCATGTTTGAGATGTTTTAAGAGAATGGTCTTTACGTTTGTACTAAATGTTCACGCTTCCACGGATGCTTTTTCTATTCTGTTCATTATGGACGAGTAATATCCTTGATTTTGGAAAGTCTCAATAATTCCCCCACTTGCATCATTGGAGTCGAGTTGTCTCAATGCAGAATAAAGATGCCTTGAAATATCATATGGATCTTCCCTGTTACCCAGTGATATATAATTTCGTTCCAATCCCATTGCAGTTTGATCAGTAAGTATGGGAATGAAATCTTCGTTTCTGTCAAAGACATTTTTAATATTATCTCTGGTTGTTCTAAGGAGTGGCTTTTTTGGCGCATAGTGTCTGTATTTAGTGCCTGGAGAAATTATTGTCTTGCCGATTTTGGAGAATTCTACCGAAGGGAAGATTTTAAGTAAATCCTCTTTGGTGTATGCTCCGGGTCTGAGAATTAAGCATTTCTCACCCACAACTTTGATGACTGTGGATTCTATACCATATTTTGGAATCTCACCGCTGAACATGAGATCAACCTGGTTCCCAAGCTCTTCCCTTATCTGATCAATTGAGGTGCCGCTGGGCATTCCAGACCTGTTTGCACTTGGAGCAGCTATGGGCCTACCTACTTCTTCCAGAAGTTTTCTTGAAAATGCGCAATCTGGTATTCGTACCCCTATGGTATCCAATCCTGCGCTTGCAGTGTTACATATGTTATCTTTCTTCCTTACAATTACCGTAAGTGGTCCAGGCCATAATTTCTCAAGCTCTTTGCCATGGCTTACATCGTCCCAGTAGCAGTATTGCTTGAGTTGTACAATGGAATGAAAGTGCACGATTAAAGGGTTGTCCTGAGGTCTACCTTTCGCCTCAAATATCCTTCTGCAAGCAATGTCAGAAGTTGCATCCGCTCCCAACCCAAATACAGTTTCAGTTGGAAAAACTACCAGTCCTCCGGACAGTATTATATTGGCTCCATTCTTTATTGAAAGTGAATCGTTAGAATTGCAGTTTGCCTCAATTTCCTTGGACATATTATTTCACTCTACCTTAATTTTTTATAGATGGGATATCTATACGTTCTATGAAGAGCATTTCCAGTTATGATATATATTATGCCATAGATACAGAAAGATTAAAATTTTCTGGAACGGAAAAAGTGAAGGGGGAAACAGAAGGAGATGTCTGGCTAAACTATTCGGGATTTACAATTGACAGGGTTAAACTGAATGGATCAGATACCCATATAATCCTTGAGCCTGAAAAAGAAAGATTTTTGGTAGATGGAACGCATAAGGGAGAATTTAATCTGGAGGTTCATTTTTCTGGAAGTGTTTTAGACGGATTGAATGGTTTATACTATTCCAGAGAAAAGGATGGTGTTTTTATAAGCTCGCATTTTGAAGCCACAGGAGCAAGACTCGCAATTCCATGCGTCGACCATCCAAACTATAAGGCAAAATTCAACGTGACTTTGGATTTGCCAAAGGATTACGATGGAATTTCAAATATGCCTGTGGAAAAAGTTGAAATAAATGGAAACAGGAAAATCATCAGATTTGAGGAGACGCCCCCAATGTCCACGTACTTATTATACCTGGGAGCAGGGAAATATGATATAAAGGAAGGAATTTACGGCGAAAAACAGATATATCTGACTTCTGCAAAAGGAAAATTCGAACAAACAGATATGCCCATAAGAATGGCAGTCGAAACCCTGGAGTTCTTCGGCAACTATTTTGGGATAGAGTACAAGTTACCTAAACTTCATCTAATTGCCGTACCAGAGTTTGCGTTCGGTGCCATGGAAAACTGGGGTGCAATCACATTTAGGGAAATTGAGTTGATGATTGGTAAGAGTACAAGTTCTTCGATTCTTAAGAGAGTTGATGAGGTGATATCCCACGAACTTGCGCATCAGTGGTTTGGGAACCTTGTAACCATGAAGTGGTGGGACGATATATGGCTTAATGAGAGTTTCGCTACTTTCATGAGTTACAAAGCACTTGATAAAAAGCATCCTGAATGGGAGATATTTGGTGAGCTGGTATCTGGAGAGACGGGGGGAGCAATGAGAGGGGATAGTTTAAGAAATACCCATCCAATACACGTGGAAGTCACAAATCCCGAAGAAATTGCTCAGATATTCGATGAAATAAGTTATGGAAAAGGTGCAAGTGTTCTAAGGATGATTGAAGGCTACGTTGGAGAAGAGGATTTCAGCAGAGGTGTCACAAAATACCTCAAGGATCACGAATTTGCAAACGCAACCGGTCATGAACTTTGGGAGTCAATCGAGAAGGTTTCCGGAAAACAGGTGTCAAAAATAATGGAATCGTGGATCAATCTGAAGGGATTCCCAATGATAGAAGCATCCCTTAAGGGAGATAAGATTCATATTACTCAATCCAGATTTTTCCTTGATAGTAGTCCAGAATCAACAATTTGGCCAATTCCTCTGACTGTGGTTTACAAGGATGGGACTAAATCCGTGTTGTTCGATCAGAAGGAGATGGATATACCTGCTCAGGGTTTCCTGTACCTAAACGTAAATCGAACCGGTTTTTACATTTCGAAATACGATGATTCATTGACTGAATCTCTTAAGACTGCCATTTCAGCAATGGACAAGTTCTCAAGATGGGGAGTTGTTTACGACCATAACTCTCTTTTGATGGCCAAGGAAATCAAACTTGAACAGTTCCTCAGTGTGCTAAGATTATTCCAGAATGATCCGGATTTTATGATGAGAAGTCAAATAACCGCGATGATTACACAACTGCACAATATTCTCAAAAACACT
This sequence comes from Thermoplasmata archaeon, assembly GCA_021797955.1. The sequence goes on along the minus strand of JAJZYV010000006.1, from coordinate 20,129 downwards.
AAATTGGTTGATGAGTTTGCAATTGAGTATTTGAGAAAACACCTTGACATGCTGGGTGAAAAGAAGGATGGGGAGGAAATTAACGATTCAGTGATAAGGGGGACAATGCAATCGGCTCTTGCACTGATAGATATAGAATACGACAGAGAGATTTCTCCACTGTTCACAAAACTTCAGAATATTCCACCAGACCAAAGAATGTCAATCGCCTTAGCATATGCAAAGCAGAATAACGACTTTTATGGACTGCGTGAAATGATGGACAAAATGGATGTGGACGAGGACAAGATAAAAATAATCAGTGCTATGGGGCATCTTAAAGGGGAAGACAATCTGGAAAAAGCATGGGAACTGGTTAAAAATGGCCAGATTAAGAAGCAGGACTCATTCAGAGTCATTGGATCTGCACTGGGTGAACATGGAAACAGAAAATTTGTTGTGGAAAGGTTTGAGGAAATTATAGATACCCTTGATAGATTCTTTCAAGGGACAGGATACACCTCCAGATTTCTTGAGGGAATGATACCTTTGGCTGGTCTGTATGATGAGACGGCAATCAAAAACTTTCTCTCGAAGAGTGAGGACCCCTCTTGGCAAACTGGAATCAAAAAGGGTCTGGAATATCTGAATGTGTATCAGAGACTGAATTTAGCCTAAAATGCCTTGGTAACTCTCAAATCCAATATTTTAGCATTTGGCATTATGCTTGGCTTGACCTCCTCCCAGAACTTTACATTTTTCCTTTCCTTTGAGGTCTCTGTTATGCTATTGATTATTTTTCCAAAGGAATCGCTTATTCTAACACTTTTGATACGCCCTGCTATGTCTCCATTTCTTATGACAAAGATTCCATCCCTTGGTACTGTAGAGAAGACTGCGTTGCGATTGTCCTGAAATCTAGTGTACCATGCATTTTTGATGTATAGGCCGTTTTTAGTTTCTCCAATAATATCATTCAGGGATTTGCTTCCAGCAGACATGGAGAGTTGCAATGCAACTGGTGAAATTATTCCAGCATTGGCGGTTGTTTTAACACCATACTCCTTGGCCGTTGAAAAGGAATGGAGGAATGTCTTCAAAGTTCCCCGATCTATGATTGTATTGTTCATTGCTGGAGTTCCTTCATCATCAAACAGACAATAATTTGAACCTGTGGTATTCAATGGCTCATCAGTGATTGTCAATTCGCTGGATGCTATCTTATTTCCAATATTGGATTCAAGATAACTCATTCCGGATCTGACGCTGTAAGCTGAAAAGAGTGAATCGCAATATGAAAAAATATTGCCAATAACATAAGGAGAAAGAATTGTGTTATAATTTCCCTCTTCAAAGGAGAGGTCTGGGACATTGATTGATGAAGTCTTTCCAGCTTCTATTCCTGCTTCGTAGGCGGATTTTGTTAAATTTACACTTTCAGGACCACAGTGAATTCCCTCCTGACCTGTGTTAACTCCGTTGAAAGCCCGAACTTCAAAGTTAAGACTGTCATAAGTTACTTCATGACTGTTATATGGTGTAACTATTCTATCTACAGTCTCGTAGTGATAGGCCAATCCTGTAACCCTTTCGGCACCACCATCTTTAGCTCCTCTTATGCATTCGTTGACAATTTCGTTTAGGTCTGGTGAGTCTTTAACACTCATTTTCTTATTGATTGACGGATATTTTCTGTCGTTTATCCCGTGAAATGAGCTTGAGTCTTCACCCAGTAACATTTTCCTGTAAGCTGTTTCAATTTTGTCTTCTAAGTTTTTGTCACTATCCAGATTGAGTTCAGATGTCTTTTTCCCCTTACTCAGGAATATGCTCAAACTTTCCTGAAGCCAATAATTTCGGAGATCAACTTCGTTGTTTGAATACCTTATCTGTTCGATTTTTGATTCCAGCTTTCTTATTACGAAAGAGTCTGCACCAAGGTTTTCGATATATTTGACTAGTTGTTCTGTTTCCATTTTTAATCCTCAAGTGATCCTGATCTTCCTCAATCTAACGCTTGGACCCCCCATCCATGTGTCCACACCCTGTTCCGGATCGCCTTTTCCGCAGGTTCCTGCTGAGAATTCCAATTCATTTGAAATTGCGTCGACTGAGGAATAAAATTTGACAGTGTTGATTTCAATTGCTGGCCTTTTGACCAATTCACCCAATTTTCCATTTTTAATGAGATATGCTTCGCTGCCAACATATTTCTCATTGAACCTTATGTCATCAATATTCCATTCTGTATATGTCTTGATGAAAATGCCATCTTTTATGCCCTCAACAAGTTCCCCAAACTGAAATTCTCCCGGTTCTATGTATGTTGTACTCATTCTGGCCAAAGGTTCCCTATCCCATGATGAAGTCCTGCCACCTCCATTTGGTGCTACACCCATTCTGGAAGCACTTTCTCTGCTTTGTATAAACTCGGATGTCATTCCATTTTTGTAAAGATATCGTTTTCTGGATTTTATTCCCTCATCATCGTACTTATAAAAACCATAACTTCCCCTGATTGTTGGATCATCTATTACGCTGACTACTTCCGAACCAATCTTAAATGGAAGCGGTTTTCCAGTTAAGAAAGATTCACCTGCCAGGGAACCCTCTCTTCCTATTATCCTGTCCCATTCAGTAGGATGGCCACATGACTCATGCGCAACGATGCCAGCAATTTCTGGACCTATTACAACATCATATATTCCAGGCTTCGTTGCCTTTGATGCACTTATCTTACTGAGATTCTTTGTAGAATCTTCAATATTTTGGTTTACTTTCAGCGATTCGAATGCATCTATTCCTCCTGTTGTACCGAACTGACGGTATATCTGTTCAAAATTTTCACCATTCTTGTATCCCCCAATCATAAAATATCCGATTCTTGAAAAGTCGGAGTCTATCTGAGAACCTGTTGAATTCATGAATATCCCGTCAGTCTTCCTGTGGAAAAATACGTTAAGTCTGACAGACACTTCGTGTTCTTTCATCGTGGAATCATTAGTTTTAAGAAGATCCAATCTCTCTGATTCGTCGAAATCGTCAACCTTTCTTTTTCCAGTGGCTTCCCACTTGTCTATTACTCCTCCGGAATCATCTAGTTTGTTTCTTCCCGGTAACTTGCTCCTCTTTTCCAACTGGTCTATAATGGTCTTTACTTTATCTGACTCATTGCTGGAGATATATCCCATGGAAATTGAATTGTTCAGCATCCTGATGGCAATTCCCTCTTCTGATGACCTTTCTTCCCCCATAAATTCAGAATTCCTCATGGCCGATTTAATGGAACTTGATTCCATGTATCTCACTTCGCAGTATTTGGACACTTTGCTGGCCATATCTAAAATCCTGTCCATTGACTCGAGAATACTCAATCTTTGTTCAGCTCCTTTTTTGACCTCTTTTCATATACGTCAAAAATCTCAGACATGACTTTACCGAAATTCCATCCTGAATAACTCACAGTCATGTTCACCTTCCTTGCAAGAAGTCTTGTTCTGACTGAATATTTTATCTTTCCATCCTCACTGTGGTGCTTCACTACGTGGATATTCAGACTTCCATTGCTGAGATTTGCAATTCTTGAGAATCTTTCAGTGAATTTTTCCGTCATGGAGTATATTATTGCGTAGATATCACTGTCTCCTGTTCCAAGTCCGGAAACATTAACCAGCATCCCCGAAGTGCTTGATGCATTCCATAATGAGTTTATTATGTCGTCTATTCCAAGTATCCCGGATATTCTGTGACTTTTATCGCATATTGCAATTTCGTGAAGATGATTTGTAACCATAAGATTACTTGCTTCAACGAGATCATCATCCTCCATTGAAAAAACGGGTTCTTCCATTATAGAACGAATGTCTATTTCCACGTGTTCTTTCTCCCCAGAAAAATCTCCCTTTCTCACCCTTTCCCTTGTCTTTAGTTCATACTCCAAAATATTTTGAACCCTGAGAAGGCCAATAACCCTTTTCTCTTTGTCAACAACAGGGGAAGCCTCTGTGTCATGACTCCTCATAACTTCCAAAATGTTTTCGATTTCATCGCTATCGCTTACAGAGTAAGACTCGTTCATTATCTCAAATGATTTCATTTTTGAAATCTCAGGGAATTCTGTAAGATTTTTGACTATATCTGTTCTTGAAACCAATCCCACTACCCTTTCCTTCTCAACGACTGGGAGTGCTCCGATTGCGCTTTCTCGAATTAGATTTAATGCTTCCTCAATTGAGTTGTCTCTTTCCAGTTCCGGTGCTCGAACAACATAATTCCTTATTTTGGAATTCAAGTGTATGCTTTTTTTCCTTACTAGGTCCCTGTAAGAAATCATTCCAACATATCTGTCCTTTAAAACAACTGGAAGTTGTGCGATTCTTCCCTCGCTCATCCTGTTCATTGCCAGGGATACATTCATTTCCTGATCTATTGTCATTGGCTTCTTAGTCATTATTTCTTCAACATTCATTTTTTCACCCTCTACAATATCTAACTGCGCTATTCCTCAATACGTCTGTAACTCTGCTTCTAACATCCTTACCTTTTATGGCGTCCGATAAAACCTCTCCAAGCTGGTTCATATCCGTCAACCCGTATCTTGTTATCTCTGCCGTTCCAATCCTTCCTTCTGTGTCAACTATTATTCTGTTGTTTCCTAATTTCTTACTTATTGTTCTAAAGTCCCCATATTTCTCAAAATTTGTTCTGGAAAGCAGTATCTGGTGACTTTCCGAGTACCAGGGAGCAAACTTTACCTCGATTCCGTTGTCCGATAGTGCTCTGGCAAGAGTATAGGTGTTCGATACAATCCACCCCGCATATTGCTCTCCAAACTTGATCATGTCTGACGCGGCGATTCCCAATGCAGCTACCCTGTTGACGTGATAGTTGTCCATAGTTTTCCAAACCACATTTTCTGATATTTTTTGTTGCAGATCAGAGTCGTTTGTGAGAATTATGCCTCCCTGCGGGCCAAAGAATGTTTTATGAGTGGATCCTAAAAGTATATGAGAGTATTGCAGTGCATCCTTCTGGAATTTTTTGCCTGCAATTAGACCCATTACGTGTGAACCATCGTAAATAAGTTTGGCTCCGACCTCATCACAAATTTCCCGAACGCGCTTAAGATCATAATGCTTTACGATGAATGACTGCCCCAAAATGACGACTGATGGGTTGACTTCCTTTATTTTTTTTGAAAAATCATCGTAATTTATCTCCTGAGCGTCTGAATTGTATGGAATTTCTTCATATTTTAAACCAAACATATCTGGTATATATGCCTGTAGATAACCCGTATAGCCACCATTTTCCTCGGAAATGGCCATCAGACTTTCTCCTTTTTTCATTGTGCTTAAGATCGATATTTCTGCAGCAATATGACCACCTATTGGCCTAATTTCAGCATATTTAGCAGAGTACAGAGTTTTGATATTTTGTTCTGATTCTTTGAATATTTCCTCTATCATTGATGTTCCGCCATATGCATTCCGGCCATCAGGCATAATATGAGAATATCTACCAGCCAGATCGCTTCCCAGCGCCATTCTTACGTGGGAGCAAAGGAAGTTTTCTGAAGCTTGCATGTTAAGAACATCCCTCCTAAATCTTTCATAATTGTTAATTATATCTTCGATCGCTGCCATAATAACTACACTCATGTAATTGCCAATTATGTATTATAGACTTATCCTCTTCTTATCCCCCATGACTTCATCGAAGTGCCTATTTTTTTCTAATCTCGATTAACCTTTGAAGTAAATTATTGGAACTCAATATGACACCCTGTACAATACCAGTAATTCGCTTGATGGATGCATCTTTTTGCAAGATTCTGCATTTTGGCAATCTCCAGTTGTCTTGGTACAATTTGAGTGTTCGCCGTTACAGATAGGTGTTTCTAATTGCTAAAGTTTTGTGAATACCATGTTTCTGCTAATAATTACCCATACATTATGGCTCAAAAGTGATTTTTAAAACAAAATTATACCTCTTCTATTTCAGAAGCGTATAAATTTTGTTATTAAAGGTTGTATTCCAGGCTCATGTTCTTAGTTTCTATACCATGCAAAAACCAGACTATTGTTGCTGCAAATCCAATACTCCACAATATGAGATTTATCAACAGAAAATCCTCCAAGTTTAGGGATGATGTGTAGTATGTGAACAGTGGATAGGCGATCATGGGCCACAATCTGGTTAATCCTATGGATGTGGATCTCACATTGGTTCCATAAAGTTCTGGCTCAAGAACCGATCTGGACGCGTATGCAAATTCGCTTGCGAACATATTTGCGAAGAGAAGTGGTAGGAATATTACCATGTTGGAAAGATAAGGAAGCAGTAGGAGTATCACGACCATTGTTAGAGTGCCGAAAAAGAAGGAAAAGAGGGTGTAAGATTTTGTTCCTCTTGAAATTAATGGAACAGCAAAAAACCCCCCAATTGAAGCACCCAACATGGCAATGAAAATGATTAACTCGTCAGTTGTGCTACCTGGAAATTCTATGGGTGCAAGGACATAAGCCATTAAACCAAAGGTAAGATACTGTGACACGGCAATTACACCCAAAAAAATGAAGGAAAAAATAAACCTGGGATTCTTTTTTCTTTCACCTGAATCAATGGATACCTCGGGACTTTCCTTTTCATTGAGATCACTGAACGATTCTTGGAGTCTCTTACCTTTTCTTGATCTCTCCCATATTTTAGACTCAGGAATTATGACTCTCAGATATATCATACTTGCAATCAGAATTAATGAACTTGCAAGCAGAACTACCCTGTCAGAAAAATTATTAACAACCACGAAGAATAGCAATGCCATTAGGGCACTTCCTATATTATCAAAATTCGTTAGAATGGTTAGCCACTTTGGCCTTTGTTCCTTTTCCATTTCTTCTCCAACCAGAGATAGGGAAGATGGTTCCTCCCCGCCAACCCCGAATTGTGCGAAAATAAGGCCAATTAAAAGCGGAATAAAACTGCTGCTTATGCTTATTATAATAATTCCGATGGTATAACTTGCCATGGTCAGGAGGAATATTCTCCTTCTTCCGTAAAAATCTGCAAGAATTCCCATGATCAAATTTCCAAAAGGTACAGTTACAGGTCCAGCAAGCAAAAATATGAGTTTTCCAGTTTTTGATAAATTTCCAATTATCGATCCTGATGCAGCTAGAGGACCAATAGTTCCTATTATCCCCCAAAAGACAAACGCCATTGAAGTGGAAAACATTAATGCTCTGCGCTCTTTATTCATATCTTGCCACTTCCCCTGAAAAAATTTCATCTTTGGCAAGCATTCCTAAGTTCTGTTTTACTACATTTTCTTTCATTTTCTCCCTCCGCCGGTACTAACCGGATCAGGTTCATAGGGTCGATCCTCACGGATCCTCTCAGCCACAGGCTCCCCTGAACAATACGTAATTACGAAAACGTATAAAACCTTAATCTGTTTATGAATAGTGTGAATAAGATGCAAGGAAGATGGATCAATATTTAACCGTAGTAGACATGATAATCGGATGAAAGTAAGCATCAGAATTATTTCAACTTCCTACAGAACTTATGATACGGAACTGGAAATATTCGGGAGAACAGCAGATGGAAGATCGGTAACAGCCCTCACGGGAAATTTTGATCCTTATTTTGATGTGATAGAACCAAAACAAGAAGAAATTGAAGGAATTAGAAAAAATCCAGAATTCGAGAGAATTGAGGATAAAAAATTGTGGGTTAATGGCGAAATTCGTGACGCAAAGAGGATTTACATTAAACATCCGTACAAGGTGCCAGAGATCAGGAGTCTCTTTGTCTCAAAGGTCATGGCTGCTGATATTCCTTTCCACCACAGATTCATATACGATCTGGATCTGGGATCCTGTGTTGAAATAGAGGGTAGCGAAGTTATTGACGGGAACAGGTATACAACTGATATAACAATTAAAACGGATTTAAAAAGCATAAGGAATATCCAGGATTTTAACCCAGATGTGAAGGTGTTGAGTTTTGACATTGAAAATGCATTTCCCCCATCTGATGGTGACCTTTACGGAAAAATAATCGTGATAGGTTATTCCATAAGAAAACGAAAGGACGCAGATTCTGAAAAAGGATTTATCACTGGAGATGAGAAGGATATTTTAACCAATTTTAACAGGTTAATTGTTGAGAAAGATCCAGACATAATCATTGGATACAATATAGACGGCTATGACCTGCCTGTGATTGAGTACAGGATGACAAGGTATGGACTCAGTCTGGACATAGGAAGAGATAGAACAAAAGCCAGAAGAATTAATGGGCAATTCTGGAGAGTTAAGGGAAGGATCATCAGTGATGTGTGGTGGAATGTTAAAAAAATACTTCATCCAAAGCATGAAACACTTAATTATGTGGCAAATGAACTTCTTGGGGAAGGAAAAGATGATGTTGACAGATTGAATATTATGGAGGAGTTTAAGAAAAGACCAAAGGAGGTCATTGACTACTGCATAAAAGATGCAGACCTTACTCTGAGAATAATGGAAAAGATGAGGGTTGTTGATAGAAATATGTTCATGGCAACTGTGACCAAACTTCCCCTGGAAGACACAACAAATGGTGGGACAAGCAATTACGTAGATTCATTGCTCATCAGACTTGCTACCAAGAGAGATATCGGAGTTCCAATGACTGCTGGTATGAATCTAAAGGACAGGGCTATAGAAGGGGGCCATGTAGAGTCCATAGGATCTGGAATTCATGACATGGTGATAGTTCTTGACTTTAAGAGCATGTATCCTTCTATTATCATGAAATATAATATATGTTTCACAACTCTGAGTGAAAACGGAACAATCAGATCTCCAGCGGGAGTGAAGTTTTTAGACAAGTCTGTAAAAAGGGGAGTAATTCCAGAATTATTGCAGACCCTGATGGAAAGAAGGGATCAGGTAAAAAAGGATATGAAAAATGCAAGGGGTGACGAGAGAGAATACCTTGATGGGGTTCAAGGTGCAATAAAAATTTTAATGAATACATTTTATGGAGTTCTTGCCTCAGCCTTCTACAGATTCACAAATCCGGATCTTGGCAGAAGCGTGACAGCATTTGCTAGGGATACGATAATGGGCCTGATAAAACAGCTTAAAGATAGAAATTTACAGGTTATATATGGTGATACGGATAGTGTTTTCATAGCATCAGGTAAAAAGAATCTCCAGGAAGCGGTAAACATGGGAAAGGAACTCAGCAGCTCAATTTCGTCCCAATTAGATATCATGATTGAATTCGAGAAAATTATGGATCCATTTTTTTCACATGGGGCAAAAAAGAGATATGTTGGAAAAATGGTTTATCCTGAGGATGAAAAGGGTAAAATGCTTGTTCGAGGTTATGAAGTGAGAAGAACAGATTCTTTTGATTTGCAGAGTGAAGCGCTTCAGAAAGTCTTCGACTTTCTCATGGAAAAGAATGTTAAGGGTGCCAGGGAATATTCCGAAAATATACTTAAGCGAATGGTTAATGGTGATACGACACTGGGCATCGAAAAATTAGTGATCTCAAGATCAGTGAAGGATGATTCGTCATATGCGAATGCAAATTCAATGGCTAATGTTAGAGCGGCCAGAAAACTTCAGGAGAGGGGGGAGCGATTTATCCCTGGTATGAAAGTTTCATGGATTGTGACAAACAGTTCAGTTACTCCACAGGAAGTAGAACCTTTTATCGATGGAGAATCGTTTGGATACAAACCTGACTGGGCATATTACGCCAAACGGGTAGAAGAAACTTTGAATAGGGTTTTTGAAAGTGTCGACACACCAATACATATTGCGGATCAGATTTCAAAACCCAAAAAAAGGAGTGCGCCAAATAGTAAGAATCTTACACTTGATAGATTCATGAGTGAGTGAAATGCGAGATTTTATTGTCATTGGTGGAGGACCTTCAGGATCTTACTGCGCTCAGGCTCTATCCAAAAAGGGGTATAATACTCTGCAATTGGAAGAACATAAAACTGTGGGGAAACCTGTAGAATGCACAGGATTGGTATCCAGAAGAGTTACAAAAATGGTTAAAACGGATTCCATAGTCAACAGGGTACATGGCGCAAACGTGTTTTTCCCCAATGGTGAATCTATTTCCATAGGAAAAGAAGAGGAAACTATCGTACTGGAAAGAGATCGATTTGATCAAGATGTTGCAGGCGCAAGCATTGACTCAGGGACAGAACTTCTCCTGAATTCTAGAGTCAGAGACATAAAAATTTCAGATCATTGTGCTGAGGTAGTCTTTAGAAGAAATGGTGAAATCGTAACTGAAAGATCGCTTGCAGTAGTAGGAGCTGATGGAGCAAACAGCATAACCAGGAAATTACTGTATCCTGAACAACGTTTCAAGAGAGTTGTATCTGCGTATCAGATAGATGGTGCAAAACGTCTAGATGATCAGGATAAGGTAAATGTGTTTTTAGGAAGTAAGTACAGTAAGGGATATTTTGGATGGAATACCCCTGCAGGAGATTTTTCGAGAATAGGAACTGCCGGATTTGGAATGTCAAGGGAAAAATTCGAAGTGTTGTATAAAAAATATCTAGAACCAAATAAAATTACAGTTACCGGAGGTCCCATACCCATAAGCTTCCTCGAAAGACCATTTGGAAATAGGAGCTTACTGGTCGGAGATGCCGCAGGGATAGTAAAGCCGCTTAGCGGTGGCGGAATTTACACTGGCATGGTTTCTGGAGAAATGGCAGCGGAAGCACTGGATAAGGCTTACGAGAATGAAAATTTTGGTGAGAATTTTCTAAAAATGTATGATAAACTGTGGAAGAATGTCCTTGGCAGAGAACTCAAGAGAGATTTCAGAATTCAAAAAATGTACGCAAGAATAACGGATTATTCATTTAACAAAATTGGAAAAGCAGTTACCTCCAATAATATGAGAAATTTAATCAGTACTATAGGAGATATTGATTATCCTTCAAAGGTGGTTTTGTCCATAATGTTCCGAAAACCTTCCATATTATGGAATGTTCTTTTCCCAAGGAAGGATCCGGATGAAAGATGAATTAAAATATTCTTTGTTGATCTTAATATCCACTCTTTCATGGGGAGTGACATTTCCGCTGGTCAAAATGTCATTGGAATACATGTCACCGGTGATTTTTCTTGCAATTCGTTTTGCAGTTTCTGCCCTGTTCATGCTTCCTTTCATCAGAAGGCCATGGAACCTCAAGGGATTAAGACAGGGGATAACCGCCGGCTTTTTTCTTTTCCTGGGGTACTATTTCCAGACAGTGGGGCTCTATTACACATCACCTGCAATATCCGGTTTCATCACAGGTCTCTACATTCTTCTTGTTCCAATAATAATGTTTCTCTTCTACAACCACAGAATTTCTAAGATAGACATTATTGCAATTTTTTTGGCAATGTCGGGTCTGGCAGTAATAACTTTGGGGGAACTAAGCAATTTTTCCTTTCAGTTTGGGGATATATTGACACTCATATGTGCTGTTGGTTATGCGTTTCAGATTGTGTACGTAGCGAAAAATAATACGCTTGATATGGTGAAATTTACATTTTTCCAGATGGCAACGGTTTCTCTGTTTTCAACAATGTTGATACCTACATTTCAAGTGTATGCAAATTTTGATGCTCCTGTACTAATATTTACTGTTGGTTTTACGGCGCTATTTGCGGGAGTTGTTGCCTACTTTATAACCAACAAGGCTCTGGTTTATGTGAAACCAGAGAGAGCAAGCGTAATAATGATTTCGGAACCTGTGTTCGCTGCAATTTTCTCCGTAGTAATTGCCAATTATGAAATAACAATTTATATCCTTGTCGGAGGCGCCCTCATGGTTCTGGCAATGTTAGTGTCGATTGTTCTGAATAGCAAGAAGCAGGGGAACGCAGATTATTCTATGAAATAGGTATTTTAAGGCTTAAAATTTAAGAATTGATTAAATATTTCAAGAGAATACCTTAGAATTGGCGGATTCTACTTACTCTTTTACCATCAAAAATCTAGATCGGAAAGTTTGGATTCTTAGCGTTACGCGTTTTATCAGGGCCTTCGGAAGAGGCTCCACTTTTATTTTTCTGCCACTTATTTTTATAATCACATACAAAGTTTCATTTATTGAGACGGGACTTTTTCTTGGGTCAGCCACTCTTGTAATGGCCTTTGTGCAGTACTATGCAGGTATACTCACAGACAAAATTGGAAGAAGAACTATCTTAGTGTATTCTCAAATCCCAGCAGTATTTTTCTACCTTCTTATCTATTATACGGTAGAGCATCCATTCTACTTTCTAATTCTTCTCGGATCGTGGTATGGAACCATAGTTATCAATTCAATTCAGTACCCCGCGGTTCAGGCTTCAGTTGCAGATGTGACTTCCGTAAGGGATCGTCTCTCTGGATATACGATTATGAGAGTTATGGCTAACCTGGGAATCGCAGTAGGTCCCTTGATCGGAGCCTATATGGCCCAGTATGGACTTCAGTACATCTTTCTCATATCAAGCATTGCGACTGTGGTGGAAATTTTTATGCTATTCTTTTTGATGGGCGAGACTTACGATCCTAAGACTCATGAGAAATTACAAAAGGGACAGTTGACAAAAGTGTATACGAATGACAAATTTTTTGTCATTTTCATAGTAATCGGAGTACTACTTCAGATTTTTATGAGACAACGTGGTTCAACTTTTACAGTATATACCATCGTTTTACAAAATCTCCCCTACATGTATCTGGGATATATTTGGGCATTGAACGGAATACTTGTTGTCTCACTGCAATTTCCGCTTCTCAGACTGATGACAAAAATTGGAAATCCAATGATATGGAGAGGAGTGGGAACAATTTTTTATGCAATTTCATTCCTGATTCTAACAGGCTCAACCGAATTCCTATTTCTTGCGTTATTTATGACTATATCTACCTTTGGTGAAGATCTACTTTCTCCGACAACTCAAAGCATTATCACGACTCTAGCTCCTGAAAACATGAAGGGGTCATATGTTGGTGTTTACAATCTTTATTCGAGTTTTGGCGGATTTGGGGGTGCAATTATCGGCCTGTACCTGTTATTCGCGTTGCAAAGTGTTTCTTACACCTATTGGTTCTATATTTCTATTGGAACACTATCAGTTGCTGTAATGTACATAGTGATAAGTGGAATGTTTTCCAGAAGAATGATGGAATTTGAAGATACCAAGGTCATAAAAGTGTCAAACTAACCTACCTGGCGTGGTGGTTTATGATTACCGCGACTCCTTCCCTGTATTGGCCCATTTCCCTTCCGCTAACTGTAGCTCGTCCAACGGCTATAAGTTTATCCTCTGGATCTACCACCAAAACATCGTTATACGCGATTATATTTTTATCGTGATCAATGACAAATTTGAAGAATACACTCTTTCCCTGTTTGTTGAAACCGGCACTCTCGCTTGTAACTTTTACCCTGTTGCTTAGTCCCCCTGTTATGGAGTGAAGGATTTCAGCACCATTCATCGTTAAGGCTAGATAACCGTCGTGCGTCCTCATGCTTGCTAAGATATTCCCATTTTTAGAAATTGTTCTGATTCTCCCTGTATTTCTGGATATGGTTATCTTACAATCGTCCGGAAATATCAATTTTCCAGTTCCAAGTCCAAATTGGAATTCACTCAGAGATCGAACCTTTTCAAGATTAAAGTCCCTCACCTTCCCAGATGTTGTTTCTTTTATGCTGGTCTTCTTGTCGTGGGTATCTTCGTAGTGATCGTAGATGACTTGCTCAACTGGATAAGATTCCTCAAATTCAATTGGAACTTTTAATCCGAACCAGTCTATGGAGAAGTTGTCTTGAGTCTGCTCATAAGTCTCTTCTACAAATTTCCTGCTCATCCTGGCGGGTTTCCAGACCCATGCAGGTGTCGGCTTCATGTTATTCTTCAATCCCGAAATTCTTTTGAGTCTCTCACCATATGGGTTGTCATTTGTATCCTGGCCAAAATGAAATACGGAACTTTTTCTATAAAGTTCAACGTAAGGTTCTATTTTTTTTGAATACGTCAGAAGCCTCCTGAATGCAGAATACAAAGCCGGATGGGCCCTTGACTTGCCTTCAACATACTGCCATAGCGTATTTTCCCGAATTCTTTCCCTGATCTCGGAAAGTTCCTGGAAGATAGCAAACAGGTTGTGCTCCGCGATTAACAAAATCCTGTCGTCATCTTTCATTTTTTGCAATTCCTGCATTGAGTACTTGTCCCTTAATGGACTCCAGTAGGGCAATTCTGATAGATCAGAAAGGTGTCTTGTTCCATCTGGGTATAGAAATCTATCGTCTCTTGCATATTTTATGTACGAAGCTGAATCAAACATGTCGACGCCCATAAGAACGGCCATGGCCATGAACATAGGATGTCCTCCGCCAAACAGATGAACTGGTTTGGAGAAATTACTATTTAACTTAGAGGTCATAATTATATCCACGAGGGTTGAGTAGTTATACTGCTCCAGAAGAGGTACCACTCCTCCAATCGGAATGTAAGTTGCATCGGAGTCTGCCATATACTTGGAACTTAACTCCCTTTGATCCATATAGATGGACCCTTGGACAGGCCCAGAAATATTGTTGACATTCAACAGGTCTCCTACCTCTTCCAGTCTTTTATTTGTTTCCTTAACTGCATCTCTTGCTTTTTCTTTAGAATCTGAAGGAGTGGAAAAAATATCCAGTATCGTTGAAATATCGCTACCTATTTTTAACTGAAATTCTACGGTGTCCCTGTTGCCATATTCTACATTTCCATAAACATAGCTCTGAAATGTGCCAGAGTCAGTCATTATGGTGCCGTCAAAACCGATCATTCTGTGTAATCCCTGAGATAATGCTTTCTCACGTAAATCGTCATTTCTTCTAATAATGTAACTATTGGTTATTATTGCCTGAGTACCGAGTTTTATCATTTTTTCTATGGGTACACTTGTGAGGTTTGGGTTGATTACTGGCATTATATTTGGCGTTTGGACTGTTCCGTGATCGGTCCCAAAGCGACCTATCCTGGCAAGACCTTCCCTGTGGAAAATTTCCATTGTTATTCTCTTGTCCCCCATAAAACTCCACTCTCAAGAGTAATAATATTCCCCACTGGATACCTGTTCTCTGTGCAAACTGCTTCCTGGTTTGTTAATTCTTGGCCTGCTGGAGTGATGGTCCCTCCTGAAAGTTATATCGACCTTCTTGAGGAATGTATTCATACCTTCTCTCATTGGAAGTGGTCCCATCGTGTGGCCTTCAACTGAAGGATTTCCTGTGAACACCATCAAATTATCTGAAATCATATCAATAAAGTAGATATCGTGATCTATAACGAGAGCTGTTTTTTTCCTGTTTTCCATGGTCCTTCTAATAATCTTAGCAACCTCCATTCTGGTGGAACTGTCAAGATTTGCAGAGGGCTCATCGAGAAGGAAAAGATCAACTTCCTGTGCCAGTGTAAGAGCAATTGAGAGCCTCTGTAATTCTCCGCCTGAAAGTGACTTAACATTATTCTCCATAATGCTGTTTATTTCCAAGGGCCCAAGAAGTTCATTCTTTACGAAGACATCACTCATTCTTTCCTTAAGGGTTTTGAATAGTAGGTCTTCGCAGGTTCCTTCAAAGTCTGTGGAAATATACTGTGGCTTGTATGCTACCTTTAGGGTTGGGATAATGTCGCCACTATCCTGTTTTTGAACACCAGCTAATATTCGCATAAATGTGGATTTTCCCAGAGCGTTCTGCCCAAGTATCCCCGTGACCGTTCCCAATTCCAATTTCCCTGAATTCACGTTCAGCCTGAAGTTTCCTTGGTTCACAACCATATTAGTCCATTCTGCAAGTACAGGGGTTATAATTTTTCTATTGGATGACATGGTCTGGAACACTATTTTATTTTTCCTTATCCTTATGTTCTCTTCTTTCAAATAACCATCCAGGAACTGGTTAATGGCCTTGTTTGGGGATTTTTGTTGAACCACCACACCATATACTCCCGGTGTTCCATACATCAGATGAATTTGATCACTTATCCAGTCCAGTATTGCAAGATCGTGCTCAACAACGAATACTGTCTTGCCACTCTTGGAAATATCTGTTAAAAGTGAAGCGACCCTTATTCTTTCTGAAATATCTAGATAGGAAGATACCTCGTCAATAAGCAGAATATCCGCATCCTTTAACAAAGTTAGACCCAGTGCGAGTTTCTGAAGTTCACCTCCTGAACAACTTTTAACGTCCTTGTCAAGAGAAGCTTCCATGGATAGTTTTGTTACAATCTCGTCAAGATTGCCATTTACATCCCCCTTTTTCATAAAATCTCCAATTGTTCCTTTTGCCACCTTTGGTATTTGGTCAACAAATTGGCTCTTTAGGACTACCTTTTTTTCACCCGAATATACATCTGAAAAATAATCACCAAGGATACTGTTAGAATATTTTTTAAGAACAAGGTCCCTATTTCCCTGTTTAGAAAAATTACCGAAATTAGGAACTACTAGACCGCTCAATATGTTCATAGTGGTAGTCTTTCCTAAACCGTTTGGGCCTAAAATAGCAGTTATTCCTTTATTTGGCACTGGAACTGAATAAAGGCGAAATGCGTTTTCTCCATATCTGTGAACTACGTCCTTATCCAGTTCATCTGGTACAGTTACTATTTTAATCGCACCAAAAGGGCAACGATTTATGCATATACCGCATCCTATGCACAAATTCTCTGTGATCAACGGGAACTGCGATTCCTCTGGAAAAGTTATAGTATCTGTCCCAGATCTAACAGGTGGACAATATGACTGGCATTCGTGGTTACATTTTTTAGAATTGCATTTAGATTCGTCCAGTACCGCTATATGCATGATCGAACTCTTAATTTAATGTCCAGAATTCATCCGGTATATCTTCGTAAACAGAAAATTGTTCCTCTGTTTCTATGTCCCCATAATTAATTTGTAACTTTGATAGTTCAATTATCCTTTCAATATTAAATATCCAGTAGTGAATTCTCCACTCTCTACCATCAAAGAGAGTCGTTTCTTCTCTCTCAGTTTGAAGTACTCCAATATCCTCCATTGTGTAAAATGCGTCCCTGTCTTCGGGTTCAAGCATGTTATCAATGACCCTGTCACTGTAGCCAAAAAAGTTTATAAGATGTTCCGCGGCTGAAAATGATTCTTCAAAACTCATCCTCTTATTTTGAAGACTTAACCCTTTACTAATTGCGTTTGATAACTCACCAATGTTAGTGAAGTTTCGCTTAGACTTTTCAGTTTTAATAGAACTCTCTTCAGTCATTTTCATATCCCCTTGAGGTGCAGGTTTTCTGTATTGCAAAGTATGTATTAAGACTATTGCAATGATAGCATATAAATTTTATTGGAAACCGGTTAGGAAAAAAATACATAACAATATGGCATGAACTATTGTGGTAAATCAAGATTTCCTCTATGTAGACCCCTCATTTGAAGATATAGAAGGCAAAATCAAAATTTGGTATTACAGTGAGGAAAAGAATGACGGGATTCCAATATCGTTTAATGAAAAGAAATATTTCAAAATCCAGAAATATACGGACAGATTGGAGTTAAGAACAATTTTAGACGATTTTGGTTTGAATTTTTACAGTAAAGGGATGGTTGAAAGCATATTTTCACCAACTCTTCCATATCACTCAATTATATTTGGCATCTTAAATGCTACTCCAGACTCTTTTTATTATAAATCAAGAGTTGACAGTGGCAGTGTATTGCCAGAATTTATAAAAAACGATATAAAATTTATAGATTTGGGGGCCGAAAGCACCAGACCGGGAGCAAATAGTGTCCCGTGGAAAGAAGAAATTGAAAGATTGGAAAATGTTATAGACAGAATAGCTGACGAAGAGGTGTTTATATCTCTGGACACCAAAAATATTGAGACTGCTGAATATTTCATTGACCGGGTTGACATGATTAATGACGTATCGGGAAATGCAAATGAGGAAATTCCAAAGCTATGCGCTAAGTTTCAAAAAGATTATGTTTTGATGCATACAAGGGGTACACCAAAGGAAATGAATAAGTTAAACAATTATTCTGACATGTTAGGGGAAATTAGCTATTTCTTCTTTGAAAACATCCGAAAAATTCAAAAATTTGGTTTGAGCCAGGACAAGTTAATTATAGACCCGGGAGTTGGTTTTGCAAAACTTAGAAATCAAAATTGGGAGATTATAAGAAACTGCAATTCTTTTAGATATGGATTCAGACGAATGTTCGGTCATTCCAGAAAATCTTTTCTGGGAAAAAAAGGAACCCAACCTGAAAACAAACTAATTGAAACTCTTGCTGTAAGTGATTACCTGTCAAAAAGAGGAGTTGAAATTTTAAGAGTCCACGATCCGGCCGAAACACTCAGGCTTCTCGATACTCTTCGTCGTCTTTCATAGAATTGAGGCAATTTTGGCAGATACCTTTGAATACTATGCCTGAAGATATTACTCTACCAGGAATTTTCTCGATCAATTCCCGCCCTAAGTCGCCCATTTCATAATCATTTATCTGGCCACAAGCTTCGCAGCTAAAATTAATGTGCGGATCCGTCCTAGACTCGTATAACGCCTTTCCATTAATTTCGAAAGTGTTTATTTTGCCTCTTTCCACAAGGATTTTTAATATGTTATACACAGTGGCCGGTGGAACACTTGGGTTAGTTTCAGTGATGTATGTGTGAATATCCTCCGCTGAATAGTGCTCTCCTGGAGATCTTTCAAAGTATTCCAATATTTTTGCTCTCTGCGGAGTTACTTTTAACCCCACATTTCTTAACTCTTCCTCTACTGTTGGCATTTTACCCATACTGTATTATTAAAACATATATATCTCTAATCATTATTAACTTAGAAACAATATTGCTTTGAATGCCTGATATTGAAAAACTTAGAGGATTTAGAGATTATTATCCAGATGATGAGATGATCAGGGAAGAATTATTTCAGAAAATGAGAGAAGTTGCAAAGGCTTATGGCTTTCAACCCATTGATTATCCGTCATTGGAGTATCTGAAGATGTTTCAAATAAAATCTGGAGATGAACTTGTTTCCCAAACTTACAACTTTAAGGACAAGGGTGAAAGAGAAATAACGCTAATTCCTGAAGCTACTCCTTCAACAGTAAGAATGCTAATTCAAAAAAAGGAAATTTCAAGACCTGTAAAATGGTACAATATTCCCAAGTTATGGAGGTACGAAGAACCTCAGTCAGGTAGAAATAGGGAACACTACCAGTTTAACTGCGATTTTTTTGGTGAGCCAACAGAACAGGGAGATCTGGAGGTGATTTCGGTTGCCTGTCAGTTACTTGATTCAATAGGTCTTAAGGGTAAATATGAAGTGAGGCTAAACGAGAGAAAGCTGATGGAGCACATACTTTCCCATTACGGAGCAATAGATCCTGTAGGTTGTCTGCCCATTATTGATAGATTGAGGAAGGAGGATAGGAGTATAACTGAGGAAAGACTTCTTGAGAAGGGCATTGAAGGAAAGAATTTGAAAGAACTCATGGAATTTCTCCTTGGTAGATACAGCCTGGTCTCAATCCAGGCCGAACGATTTAGAAAATTTTACGAGAACAAGGAATTTCTATACATTATTAAACTTATGACTCGACTTAAAGAAAACGGTCTCGAAGATGTAGTTTTTGATCCAGGAACTGTCAGAGGTCTGTCATATTATACAGGAATAGTATTTGAGGGATTTGATAAAAGCGGTAAATTCAGGTCTATATTTGGTGGAGGGAGATATGATAATCTATCATCTCTTTTTGGGGGCCAAGAAATTCCAGCTGTGGGTTTTGGAATGGGGGACGCAGTTATAGAGAACATAATGAGAGACCATGGACTTTGGAAACCAAATGAACAGGGGGGAAGATATTACATTATAGGTAAGGGGAAATCCGGAACGGAACTATCATACAGGGTGGCAAGCCAGTTAAGAAAAAGAAATATAATTACAGAACTGGATGTAAGTGATAGGAACATATCCAAAACTATTGCAAAGGCAGTTTCCAGAAATTTCTCAATTGCCCTCATTATAGGAGAGAGGGAAGCATTGGAAAATAAGTTAAAATTAAAGGATTTGAGAACCAAA
>JAJZYV010000221.1 GCA_021797955.1 Thermoplasmata archaeon | reverse complement strand
TAAGGATAGTAATGACCGTATCCCGCTAGATCATTACAGGATCCAAAATACCTGATTGCGCTGAGATCGTATACAATGCCAGAGGAGCCGAAGGATTTCACAATCCTTCCGGATAGGGAGCGTTCCAGTGTGGATATAATATCAGGGTCCAGTGAGCCTACTAGGTCCATGAGGTCACGTTCCTCCTTTACGGATCCATCATGGATTCCAGTGTGGAGATTTATGGATCCAAATGAACCCATAATGGAGGCTGCTGCCAGGATCACTATCCTTCTCGCTGCTTCCCTGATGTTTGTCAGGCCATCCAGTGCTGAAATGAATGAATCCTGCATGCCGAAATCCTCTGCGAACCTGTAGATTATGTATGGAGCTGAATCAAGAACCTTGCGGGCAGTGATCCTGTTCCTGGGTTTACGAACAGTGACCGTATTGTCCTTTACGATCTCCTTTCCCTTGTACACTGATTTCTGCCTTACCTTGCCGGTCTCCCTATCCCTGTAGCTTGTCACCTCGTAGAGATAAACATTGTCTCCCCTTACAAGTCTCCTGATGTATGTCAATGTAGTAGTAATAACACTACATAGTATAAGTAACTTTCTGTTACCAGATCCAGTAAAATACTATGTTTTCAGAGAAATGTAGTGTTATTCAAGGGCAAAGATAGGCTGAAATGCGAGTGAAAAAAGTAGATAAATATAACGAATCATTGATCGGTCTTCACACTAGTTGCAATTCTCTTGTTTTAACATCGGGGCAATAAACAGGTCATCGTTTAATCTTTTTTCTTATTGCGTTTGAAAGCGACAGTATAAACTGAGGTTTAGATAAAATTGCAATAACAATTACTAAACTCACAATAGGAGTTAAAGAAACCGGATTAAATTTTTTTCCATTCAAACTCACCCCATAAAACTTTACTAAAGTGGTTCCATTAACAGAAAGCAGAATTTCTCCCAAAATACTAGGATCAGGCATGGTGACTAACAATTTATTAACCAATGAGTCATGAGATGGTGGGAACAATAATCCAATTCCATATACTAGTAACCTTGTAAACATGTCAAAGTTCGTTTTATTATTTAGATAAATTGGAACAGAGAAAATTGAAGAATTACAAATAAAATAAGTAGTTCGTTCGGTTGCACTTTCGTTATTCCATGTAATAGTAATGTTTCCACTAGAGTTTGAATTTAAGAATACAATCAAGATAGACTTTCCTCTAAATATTGACTTAATATCGTTTAAATAATTAGATGAGTTAAGGTTATAATAACTCTGATTAAATGAGTATGGAGATAAGTTTGGAGTAATATAAAATCGATATGAATTATTCACTAAAATGCTTGAGTTTAAAGCGTTCACCTTAAATTGATTTAACAGATAGGTATTTTTAGAAATAATTCCTTTTAATGAAAGATCTGATATCAAAATATTTGAATTCTTTGCTGTTATAACTTTGGCTTTATTCGTCTCACAAATATATGGATAGTAAATCTTACCGAAACTAGACGTATCATTCTCCTCAGCCAGGCCAGCTATTACGTTTATTCTGGTTACATTATTCGGGAAACTTAGTAAGTAATGCAGTGTACCGTTTCCATTCAAGTGACCCATGTTATATGCAAAATTTGTAAATAGCAAAGTTCCGCCATTAAAGTCTAGGTACGCCGTTAAAGATAGCTCCAAACCAGACGGCAAATCATAGTTCAAATTAAAAAAACAAAAAGAACTTAGTAAAAAGTTTTCTGAAGAACAATTTAGGGATGGATCAAACATCCAATAAGCATAATTTGATGAATTGATTATAACATATGAATTGTAGTAAGTCAAGTTATTTGTAGTATATCCATGTGTAGTAGTTTTGTTAAATTTTTCAACAATATGCGAGGAATTCAAGCTGCTGTTGCTAGATGCATCGATAAGATTGAAAGGTCTAGATGTCAAATTAAAATAATCGGTATCTGTGAAAATGTATGCATCAGAGATATTGAGGGCAACCTTAAAAAACCCAGAACTCAAGAAGTTATCTACTATAACATTGTAATTTTGATAAATAGTTGATGATGAATTATATTCTTGACCTCCTGGTATCAGTTCAATATTCCTTGGAGGACCAATTAGAACAATATATGCAACTCCTGAAGTTGCAAGTATAGAAGATACTGCCGCCATGTTATTTTCATAAAGACCATTGAATAATAGGCAATAAAGAGACAAATTGAAACCCCCAGGCTGAGGTAAAGGAATCGGGGGATTCCAAATCAAAGATGGTGAAATGTACCCTCCAATCTTATTTAAAGTGTTGTATGAGTTTGGGAGTACGAGAACCTGATAAGAATCATTGCTTGTATGCGTAAGGATCCAATTGCCAACCAATTGATATTCTTCACCAGGGATATTAGATTCAGAAGGATAATATGAGGGCAAATGCGTGAATACAGTAGGTGAAGATGACACGATTAAGAGAAATACAAAGACTAAAGCAGAGTATCTCTCTATCATATTGGTTTTATTCCTGAGTGAAATATAAATTGATCTTATTCGTCTGTTCGTAGATTCAAGTTTAAACTTAGCAGGAATCTCGTTAGAATTTTTCTTTATGGCGGTTTGTCTAATTTCATTTGAAAAATTTAATATGTATAAGTTACTTATAAAATATGTAAACAGGAAAACGAGGGAAAATTGTTCTGATATAATAAAAAATTGCGGATAGTCGAGATCTAAAAATAATCTTGTATTAATGACGAAATAATAAATGTTGTAATGATACAAGATTATTAAAGAAGCGAAAAATAGATAAATAACAAATGCACACTTAATATATGATTCTAATAGACCTTTCTTTAGCAATGAGACAAAGCCAGAAAATAAAGATAGGAGGACCAGAAAGTACCAAAAAATGGAGGTTTGAAAGAATGTGCCATTATAAACGCCATTTAAAAGAGCATACTGTATCGTATAACCCTTGGATTCAAATCGAATCGTTGCAATTATGTAAGATATTAGTGGTGATAGTTTAGATGATGATTGTGCGAGAGAGCCAAAGTTACCCTGTATTTGAGTGAGCACAAGAGCAATCATTATTATAAAAGCTGGAACAACGAAAGAAGTAATTGAATATAAATACGGCATTTTAAGATTTTTTTTCGACCAAGTTGAAGATACAAGAATTGTCGCTAATATTAGTGGGCCAGATAGATATACACCGACTGGGAAGAAGCCATTTGAAGTTATAGACAAACCCCAGAAAACACCAGCGTACATATAATATTTCAATGTATAATTATGGGATTTCGATGCTCGGACTATAAATCCCAAACTTAGATAGATAAAGAAGAAAAAAAGAAAATATTCAACTCCCCCACCCAGGTCACCTGCAATAATTGGATTCAAGACGGTTCCAATAAATAGGGCACTAAGAAGAGCCGTGAATCTATTATCTGATAATTGAAGAGCCAAAAAGTAAATGCCGAATGCTGGGAGTATTGAGATAATAAGAAAGAGTGCATTTTGAGCGATGGTAATTCCAAATACCTGAAACATAATCCACTGCAAAATAGAATACAAGTTAATCGTAAGTAAATACTTCGAAGGGAAATTTACTCGATAATATTGTATACTATAATCGCCACCTGAGATTGGCCCTTTAATAAAAGGATATCCTATAACAGAAATAGTTATTACTATAGCCTGAAATATTATTAGTGATACAAAATAAGGATCATATAACTTATTAATTCTTATCATACCAACCAATGAGCCCGCAACGTCTAATAAAATATTAACTTTAGCTATTGAGGTAATGGTTCAGTCTGGTGTGCCACACTATTATGAGGATACAGCATTATGGAGAGAAGGATCATTATATCATGCTTACGTTATATTAATAGAAAAATTATAATGACTGCAGAAACGCCGAAAGATCATGAGATGATCGAAAAATTCCAACTTACCTATGAGAATCTAAAGAAGATCGTTGATAGACTGGAGGAGGGAAACAAGAAACTAAGGTAGGAACTGGAGGAATTCAAAAAGAGACGTCCTTCCAAGTTCGGTATAAAGAACGGAAAGACCTATAATATTGTAGTATATCGAGATGTACGACCTGAAAACATTCGCGAAATGCCGGACAAGAGAAAACTGGGAGCACAGCCAGGATATCCCGGTTCATACAGAATTCGAAATAGACCAACGGAATAGTTAACGATGCATCTCGATCTCAATGAATGTTCTGGATGTCATTCTAACCTGAAAACAAAGGGATCAAGGAAGAGAATTATAGAAAATATCCCAATCATAAAACCTGATATCATAGAATATAGAATGGATCGTTTATACT
>JAJZYV010000220.1 GCA_021797955.1 Thermoplasmata archaeon | reverse complement strand
TGAACTTTGCTAAGAATGTTCACAGGAAGAAACTAGCCGAAGACGTAAAGGTTGTGTTTTTTGGACCTAGCGAAGAGGCACTGGGCGGCAAAGATAAAGACATAGATAACCTATTTAACATGCTGACAGGTTCGGGAATTGTACCTGTAGCTTGCAGTGGATATGCGGCCGCAAAAAATGAATCTGAAAACCTAGCAAAATTAGGATTTAAACTTGAAGATGTATCCGATACAATAACCCACTATGTAGACCAACAATATACTGTAATCACATTTTGATTTCATAGAATATTGTGATAAATTTGGTTATTACAGTTCGCGGTGGAACTCGAAAAGTTTTTCCTTATTCTTATCTTCACCATAATATATATTTAATGACGTTCATGATTTCAAATTAAGGATATGCAAATTACTATTCGGAAATTAAATGCTGGAGATGTGGAAACACTTATAGAAATTGCAAGAGATTCTTGGAAATGGACATATGGAGAGATCTATAGTGAAGAATATATTGATCAATGGATCAGGGAGAAGTATTCTAAGGAAAAATTACTAAATGAGGTAAATAGGTCACAATCTAATTTAGATATAATTCTACTCGGGTCATTCAACGAATCAGGTATGACAGGTTTTATAGAATTAAAGATAAATGAAGGAAATGCTGAATTACTCAGGCTTTATCTCAAACCAATATATACTCGATATGGTATGGGAGAGTCATTACTTCTCGAAGCAGAGAAAATGTTGAGAGAAAGACATATTGTGGAGTGCTCCTTATTCGTTCATCAGCGAAATGTCATAGCCATATCATTCTATAAGAAGAATGGATTTGAAGTTGCTGAAATAAATGAAGAAGATATTATAATGAAAAAAATGTATGAATGATGGATATTATGTGTTGTTTTATTCCATGTCGTTTATTTATCTGATAAATTAATGGCGTTTCATGGCTACAATATTTCTTCAATAGCAGATGTTATGCAAATTTCTATCATATTAATCAAAATAGCAAGTTTTCAAAACTTTGAGTTAAAGTGTTAATGTAATTTTAATTTTAAAAGTCTCCATAAAATGAAGGATCCATAAGCTTTGATTGAAGGGACTTACCGTATAAGACATACTCTTTTAGTCAAAAGTAGAGCATAGAAGCAAGATCATAGTGAAATTTAAAATGAAACTAAAAATAAAAAGAATCTGGAAGGTCATAAATCAATAAAATTATAAAGTGTTTATATATGATATCCCCTATCATCCAATGACATTCTTTTATTTTTAGTGCCTTCCCAAATAAGTAAGAAGAATAGCAAGAACATGACTATTTTTGTGAGGGCATTAAATAAAAATTGATATGACAAATAAGTCTCCGGAATTCCATATGCCAGGTAATACCATAATAGAAAAAGTATAGATTCAATGATTGATACTATAACAAATAAATGACTAAACTTCCAATACTTCATTGAAGTGAAGGCACTAAGGCTAAATGCAAACATGCCACTTTCGTAATAAAAACCAGAAATTCCATTGTAAGTATAGAATATATTAAAAACTGGTTCATAAATTGCGGATGCACCAAGAATTATTGAAAAGGCAAAGAGCAATGAAATTACAATATTTACTCCACTTTGCCTGAAGAGGTAAAAGGAAACTGTAAATAAAAATAACATGCAGGAGTACGTTATGGGAAACACCAATGAAGTATAATCGAAATGTTCGGTCCATAATCCTGTTTGGAATAATGTGATTATGAGTGATGGAAAATAATAAAGCAACATAAACACGAAGGGAATGAATAGATATGTGTGCCAGTCCAAAAAAAATTCTGGAATCCCATACTTAGTTAACACGTTACTGTATTTGTTAACGAGAGTGCATGTTATGAACATGCCTAAAATAGCATAATACAGCGGATATAGAGACAGATATATATAGTCATAATAAAAGTAATTAAAATAGAGGAACACTACAAATATGAGTAACAATAGAGTTAAAAACTGCATATTTTTGTTCCTATCTAACATGATAGAAGCACGAAGGGTTACCCCTATTAAAGACATACTGTGTTTGATTGGAACAGGAAAACATTGATGATAATATTACTTAATGAATTGTGTGTAAAATTATTCAAAGTAATTCAACTTAGTTGGTGTGTTCTAAATTCAGTGCCATAAAATCTATTTAAAGCGTGTTGCAAAGAGATTTCTTAATGCCATAATGACGTTGTTACAAGTTAGGCAATAACTTGGATCTATTTGACCTCTGAAAGTGTTTGCAAATGATTAACTGAGGTATATTGCTCTATTGAGGAAGAATTCAAAGTTTCAAGAATAATATTACATTAAGGGAAATGTAGGGATAAACAGAGTCCACGGCAAGTTCTGTAACATAAAATAAAGCGCGGGGAGAGAGCGACGAACCTATAGTTCGGGACGGGAAACATTTATATCGTTCTACGGGTTGAACCATGCGTGCATCGCGCTAAACGACTACAAACTGGCATCTACAAAAGGACCGTTGAAGGCGAATTAAACCGAGTAAAAATCAAGTTTGGAGAAGGTTTGGTTTTTGAGGTTTTTAAAAAATTTACAATAGATATGAAAGTGAAAGATGGCCTTTCAGATCACAGAATAATGTTTTACCTTGCCAAGCTCCGTCCAATGGCTTCATTTTTAGGCAAAGCATTTCTTGACCCAAGCGAAGACGACCTGAAGCTCATGATCGATTCCTTTGCTCGAAAAGGTATAAGCCCCAGGAGCGTGGAAGATTACAAACAAACAATGAAAAAATTCTATTCATGGTACCTGCCTTCCCAGAAATTCAAAAAGGCCTGTGGATGGGTCAAGATCCGGAATAACGTTGACAGACTCAAGAAATCTGAAGAAATGATAACGGAGGATGAAATCGTTCTGCTTGTTGAAGCATGCAGAAATCTCAGGGATAAAGCCCTTGTTACTTTGGCTTACGATTCCGGATGCAGGGTTGGGGAGCTGCTAACATTGCGCATAAGGGATGTAGAGATGGATGACAGGGGCATGATGGTTCACGTGACCGGCAAGACCGGAGAGAGGACAGTATACGTAATCGGTGACTCTATAGCATACTTGAGGGAATGGAGGAAGGTACATCCGCACAGTTCTAACGGCGATTCCCCTTTATTTGTTGACCTGGTAACGGGAGAGGCAATGAATTACGATGCAGCAAGAATTAGCATATCAAAGGCCGCAAAGAGATCCGGTATAAAGAAAAGAGTGCATTTGCACCTGTTCAGGCATTCTTATGCCACGCGCTATTCTGAAGTCCTTTCAGAGTCCGTTTTGAAAGCGCAGATGGGATGGACAGGATCATCCCGTATGGCTCAAAAGTATGTTCACCTATCCGCTCAACAACAGAAGAACGCAGTTCTTACGGCCAACGGTTTTGAACCGGAAGTCAAGACAATAAAGCACGCGTCTCTCACAACTTGCAAGAGATGCGGTGAGAAGAATCCGAGTGCATCTGAGTACTGTATGAAATGCTGGTTTCCTCTTACGACCAAAGCATCGCTGGAGCTGAAGGAGAGGCAGGACCGGATTGAGAGGAGCCTTGTAGAGAAGAAGGCCATAAACGACGATGTCCAAAGAATACTGGAAAGAATACCTGAAGAAGAAAAGACAGGTATACTCGCTGCGATAGTTGAGGATCTTCTAAAAAAGAAAAAAAGTGAGGAGGGTCATTAATCATGTTCCTTTATTCAAAAAAAAAAGGAAGGGGGTGAAGAAGTGCAAGGAATAAGCGAATCGGAAATTACCATGAGGGTAACTGTTGACAATGAGACAAGAGATCTAAAGCTGACAAAAAAACAAAGTGGAGCACTAAGGGCCATTGCCTATATCGAGGGAAAAGATGTATTCGAGAAGATCATCAATGCGATAGTGGCAGACTTGAAATCAGAGCCTGTAGTAGAGCTGAATGTCGATGAGTAATGCTAATGCCATGTGCAATTCAATTAAGAATCTAACTGGGCATGCAGGCTTACCTAAAAATAATTTACATATTTTGTTACTGAAATTATTACAAAATGATATATGGTTTGAGAACTTTCTCGGTAAAATTGGAAAGGTTTGCGCCTTTATGACCGATATATTGGAGGGTATCGGGACCCATTATTCCTCTTCTGAGAAACTATGATGGCGGCACCGATTACATGTCTTTTACCATATCTATTTCACTCTCATATGATGATTTGTGTCTACCCATGTAATGGGTGTCTTGAATTAATTAAGGGAGGGGACCCCCCTCTCCGAGGTTCCCCGAATAATACATATATATGCCTCGGTTTGGGCAACATTTTGACAAATCAAACGT
>JAJZYV010000219.1 GCA_021797955.1 Thermoplasmata archaeon | reverse complement strand
TGGAATCACGTACATTCTGGTTTTTGCATGTTTGATGGGAATGACGCTGTCGGTTGCCGGGGAGATTCACCCGGGCACATATGGAAAGGTGGAGAACAATTACTCCATTGGTCAATCATCTTTAAGTGTAAACAGCACACACGTTTCAATTAACATAGGGGGAAGTGCAACTTTGAGTTACACTTTAAAGCTGACCTCCGGCTCAGCGTGGGGAACAAATATGGAATACAAGGGCACATCCACAATAACTGTCTCCTTCTCCAGCTCTGGAGGAGATCCAACTTATAGTGGGACAGCAACTTTTACTGCCTCGTCCAGTGCAAAAGCCGGGACATACAACATCACTCTTTTTGCGACGGGTGATGACCCCACATCATCCAATTTAAATGTAACGGTTACAGTGATAAATAAAGTTTCCACTTCACCCCCACCTCCCACATCTTCAACGAATTATGATCCGTATATCGTAGGCGGGGTAGTTATAGCACTATTCGTTGTTCTAGCGGTATTACTATCCACAACAAAATCTGATTCAATGAAATTTGTTATGGTTGGAAGCACAATAATTTCACTTGCATCTTCCCTGTATCTATTAATGTTTGATTCAGTTCTTCGAGTCTCTGGGTATGATCACTGGCTTGGTTTAATCGCATTTTTCATTCTCACAATAATTGCTCTTGTCATTTCACTCACAAAATCCAAAGCAAATAGATTGGCATATTTGGGCCTGGCTGCCGGAAATGCTTTGATGGGACTTTTGATGATTTCGGATGCTTTACTGGGCCTCCCGGTTTCATCCTATTACAATACCACCTCTAATATTGGATGGAAGTATCTGTTTGGTTTTGGAACGACTTCAATTTCTTCCGCAGGAATTTCAATCGCATTTTCACTGATCCTCATTATGGCAGGTGCCATTATTGGTTCATCTCTGTCAATGTATAAAAACAAACTTTCTACCAGTTAAATTTTAGATCATACTCAAACCTAAAATCATTCTTTTTAAAGTATTGCGGTTGAAATATATCTCAAAATTTCTCTTTCCAAAATTGTTCCCTTAAACTCGGAGTTTTCGTCTATCACAGCCACAATTGGAGGGTCGAAATCCATAAAAATTCTTATGATATCTCTAGCAGGAGCATTGCACTTTACCCGATTGGCTCTGGATAGATAAGCGTCCTTGACTTTAATGGTCCTCAATCTGTTTCCCTTCATCTGTATCATCTCGCTGAGGTGCAGCACTCCCACAACTTTATTGCTCTCATTTATGACGACTAGACCCCTTGCGTTCATTTCATTACAAATGTTGAAGGCAATGCTAATTGGTTCGTTTTCTCTCACATATACAGGCTTTACCTGCTCAGAAATATCACATGCCTTAAGATTCTTGATTTCAGCATTGATGATCTCCCTCACGTAGTTCTCTTTTCTGGTATTTACTACTGGATTTCTTAGATTAAACAGTAAAGGCACCGTAACAGTCATCAGAATTATTGCGATCATCAGAACAGAATAAAAATATGGAGACACAAGTGCTGCATCCAGTGCCACAATAAGTAGAGCAGCATCCACTCCTCCCTTTACTGCGGTTCCAAAGGCATTGTTTGCATTTTTAATATTTGTGATTCTTGCGCCTGCAAGTCCCGCCAGAGGTTTGGCAACTAATGCGATCAAGAAAACTGCAATTCCAGATAATATTAGGGTAGGAGTAAATCTTACGAAATAAAGTCCAAGTCCCACGAAAAACAAAGGCTCAAAAAAACCGTAAGTGAGAGTTGTGATCTTTTCAGCCATAATCGGCCTGTCTGATATAAAATCCCTTAGAATTATGCCAAGGAATAGGGCTACAATTGCTGAATTAAATCCATATAGCTCGCCGAAGAATCCTAAAATTAACAGGAATGCGAACATGATAGCAATTACGCCCTCCCTGGATCTGGAAAAACTGTCAGCATGTTCCAGTATCTTTGGCATTACATACTTGGAAAAGATTAGGATGATTGCCAGAACTACTATCAATTCAGACGTAATTTCCAATACTAGGGCAATCGTAACTATTTTTCCTGAAAGGTCTGAAAAGAAGGAAAATGCCACAACTGCAATTATCTCAATAAGCACAACCTGTTCAAATATTCTGTTACCATCCTCAGTTTTGTTCAGACCAGTATCCGTTAGGAGTCGTGAGAGTGGACCTGCACTGCTCATGCCCACAATAATCCCAGCGATCATTGCAATCTCAAGGTTCTTGAACAACTCAAATACCGCAAATGCAATCAGAACAAACGGGATCAGGAACTCCAGAAGACCTATACATATGTTCCTGACATTTGTAAAAGCCTTTGTCTCCAACCCCTTGAATTCAAGTGCTCCTCCCGTAAACAGTAGAAAATTTATCCCAATGGAGATGAAAAGTGAAATATTCGGTAATACAGAGATTAGGCCTAATACACCGGGACCTATAATAATCCCTACTAAAACTGCCCCGACATACGGTACAATTCTCGCTCTTTCAAAAGTCTCCTCCCCCAACTTGGCAAGAAGAAGGAGAATACCCAGAAAAAAGAGTGCGAGAATCGGATCCCTTATGCCGTACACTTTCATTTATGGGGATACTTTATTTAATGATTTGTGAAAAAGTTGAAACAAATATACAAAATTTATCATTGATTCCTAATTATCTCTGATTGTGCATGTCAGATGAATTCGAATAAGAAATATCTTCACTTGATATGAGACTTTAAACCAAACATTCAATTCTTGCCATAAAGATCAAAAAGCTGATTTTCTTTTAAAAAATTTTTTCCACTATGGAATTCCTCTCATTTGTATCATTCTGTGGGCAATCTGTTTTTATGTCTTATGTTATTTAAAAATTTGAATTTCAGGATTTTTATTGATTACTATCATTTCTCCACTCCCCTTCAAATAGAATACTTACCCAATTTCCTTTCTAAATACCATGCTTACAAAAGCGGCTATTCTCGACGTTTCGTCTGTGGTTTCCTTTACGGTAGATCCGATATGTCCTCCTTCACCAACCATTATCAGGGAGTTGCTGCCAGTCTCATTCAACTTCTCGTGGAACTTAAGTGCGTGATAAGGATGCACCCGATCATCCATCATTCTTGTATATACCAGGGAGGGTGGGTACTTTCTATTCTCAATAAGGTGCATTGGAGAAAATTTCTCCATGAATTTTGCATCATCCGGTTCATCAGGGTTTCCATATTCGCTTACCCAGTACATTCCCGCCAAAAGCTTGTGAAACTTCATAAGATCAATTACAGGATTACCAATTATTGCTCCCGTCAATAACTCAGGAACTGTCATCAGGGTGTAGGAAGAGAGCAAACCGCCATTGCTTACTCCGTAGCATATAATTCTGTGTCCCATTGAATTAAATTTCTTTATTATTTCCGTGAATGATCCAAAAACATTTCCCTTTTTTTCCCTTCTCCCCAAATTGTGCCATTCCTCTCCATATTCAGATCCACCAGGAAGATTACACACAACAACATTAACTCCATTTTTTAGGAGATAGGCAAACAGGTTATTGAAAGATGGGAATATAGCAATATTAAAACCCCCATAACCATAAATTACCGTATTTTTTGAATCAATAGCAGCTTTAAGATAGAAATAATGAACCCTTATATCTTTGTAATTTACAGAACCCTCCTGATACGATGCGTCCAACACAACATTTTCGTCTACTTTTCTGAGTTCGAGACCTTCAAGAACGTGAATTGAATACGTTCTGTCGAATGAACTCAAAATACATATGGCTCTCTTATCGTCAGATGTCAGGAATATTATACCTGCAGGAAAATTTAGCTTAAACTCTTTTCTTCTAGAGCCGCGCCGGTCATAAAGAACCGGGATGATCTTAGAATCGACCATTTCCATTGCCAGATATCCTTCTGAAACAGAAACCACATCTTCTACAGGATTGCTGAATTCTATCACTTCTACCTTAGTTTCAACTTTACCGTTTCCATTCCTGATTAAGACTGATGGGATTCCATCTATGTCTGAAATGACTGATGCCTGACTATCATATCTCTTATATAACTTCCAACTTGATGGTTCATTTAAATCACCAGAATAAATAGAACTCTTGATATTATCCCCGACGACGAGATAAATTCGTTCTCCAAAAACAGTAGCCTGAACGCCCATTCCAGGTTGAATTTCGCTATAAAATACCTTCTCATCTCCTTTGTAAATCGCAGGGGTAACCTCATTTGCTTCTCCAACGTTTTCTTTCCTGTTCTCCTTTATCACATAATCTGTCTTTGCAAAAATATAGTCATGAATCCATCCCACTTCGGTAAACACTATTTTACCGTTTTCCA
>JAJZYV010000218.1 GCA_021797955.1 Thermoplasmata archaeon | reverse complement strand
GGTCCCACAAGAGAAAAAAATGCCTTGATCTTTCGGTTTAGGGGAGGGGCAGTTAAATTGTTCCTCCTAATGCGAAATACAGAGGCGAATACAGCAATTGGCCTTACTATGAATAGCACGGTCAAAGCCATTAGGATCCCGATTAACCAATAATTTTCAATATCAGAAATTGTCAGCATGCTTCCCATTAATATGAAAATGACACCCTGCGCAAGAAATGACAGGTTCTCCTGAAAACTTCTCTCCCTTTCATAGAATATGGACTTCTCCGATAAATTTCCAATAATGGCTCCGGTTGCTATGATGGCAGGAAATGGTGTAATATTAAGAGCCTCAAGAGAAGTAAGTTCAAATATAATGACACCTAGGAGAAGACCCACAATAAGGTTTTCAAAATTTAATACTTTATTCAAATAGAGAATAAGAAAACCAATAACTATACCAACGATCGATGGAACTATTATCTGAATAAGGAGAAATGATATAATTGCAGGAATGAAACCTATGGCACTTGAAAGTGTAAGAAATAGTGTGACTGCTGTGGATTGCGGTGCTATTATTGCTATTGCCAGCGTTACGAATATAATGGCCAATGGATCATTGAAAAGGCTTTCCCCTATCAATGTTCCTGAATAGTCTTCCCTTATCCTGATCTTATGGAACAAAGGTATAAGGGTTGCAGGGTCAGTTGGAGATATTATGGCTCCAAATAGAAAGCCTATTATGAATGGTGCTCCGGTAAATAGAGAAAAAATGATCCCTGCGAGAAAAGCCGTAATAATCATACCCACAGTATTCAATGAAATTATTCTGCCGATGTGTCTTCTGAGAACCCTGAAGTTTATTCCGTGACTCTCGTAATAGAGGATAATCATTAGGCCCAGTATACCCACTCCAAAGGTAGCAAAGTTTGTCATAAGGTCTTCTGAGAAACTGTACCTTATTATTCCAAGTACCGGCCCAAAAATAATTCCAAGAAAAATAAGAACTGGAATTTCGACGATTGATGCTTTTCTCGCTATTGGAATTGAAAATGCTGCGATAATTAGTAAAAGACTAAATTCCAGAATATGGAGATTTGCGAATGTCATGAGGTAGGCTCTTCCCCTGGACTATACGGCAACATTCTCTTATGCATACTGGAAAAATAAAGATTGGAAACTATTTTTCCTTCTCTACTTTCCGGAAATTTTCCAATTTTCACAAATTCAATAAGAATTCTATCCAAATCCGCATAACTTATACCAAGATCGTCTTCATCATTCTGTTTTGCCCACAATCTGGCACTTGGCTTTTTTACTATTATTGATTGTGGCAATCCAAGGGCCCTAGATGCTTCCCAAATCTCGGTTTTATACATTCCGATTATTGGTTCTATATCACACCCACCATCTCCATATTTAGTGAAATAACCAGTCAGATATTCAGACCTGTTTGTGGTTCCAATCACTAGACCATTATTCCGGTTTGCGAAGGAATAGAGTATTGACATCCTAATTCTTGATTTCAAATTGCCTATTGCTTTTAAATCATCCATATTCAATGTTCTGGAAAATTCTTTAACGATGCTTTCTATGGAAATTGTTTTAAATGAGATGCTATTAAAATTACAAATCTTCTCTACATCAATCAGATCCTCATCTGGAGAATTGGAATCCGGCATGTAAATAGGGAAAATTCTATCTTTTTCAATTGATTTTGCCAGGAGTGTTACAACAAATGAACTGTCTATTCCCCCGCTCAGTCCTATGACGGCATTTTTACCATTTAAATTGTCAGACAAAAACTTTTTTATGCCGTCCAGAATCAATGAAAACAACCTCTAATCAGGTATGCCACAACTGGTTAATTAATATTTCAATATGATGACCCAGCAAAAAGTTATTGTCTTTATCAATGTATTGTACTATTTATTGGTATAGTGTCAGACGTCAACCTCTATCAATGAATGAGCTCATCTTGGTATTGATCACCCCACGATTAAGGACAGTTTTATCAGAACACAATAATTGGTCTTTCACATTTGTACGTAAAACCCGAGAATATTGCCTATTTCAAGTATTTGTTACTAATATATACATAGGATTTTCTTTCATTTTCTATCCTTCAAGGATATTCTCCATCAGCAGTTATCCTTACTATAAACCCATTTTGATTATCTGTCTATTCAGAAAGATGCCAATCCATTTCCAATCTTCACTAATCGGATTACTATCTTTGGTTGTGGCTTACAGCACTCTATTAGAATGAATTCAAGTTTAACTGCTTTCATCTCCCCAAAGACCGAAATTGGAAATTGTATTCCTATTTGATTTCAATTCTTCCTATTCAGCAGATTTATAAGATTTTTAAAAAGCATTGATGTTGTAACCGGGCCTACTCCACCTGGAACCGGTGTTATAAAATTAGCATAATCAATAAGTGTTTCTAAATCACAATCTCCCGACATTTTGCCGTCCTTAAAATTAATGGAAGCGTCAATTATATTCACTTCCTGCCTAAAATCTTGTTTTGAAAAATACTGATATTTGCCTATTGCAGTAACAACGGTCTTAGCAGATTTCACTAGCTCAGATAAATTTAATGTTTTGCTGTGACAGACTGTTACAGTATAGTTTGAGTTCAGCAGCATCATGGATAAGGGTCTACCAATGATATTTGACCTGTTAATTATTAATATTTCAGATCCTTTCGGTAAACTTAGCGTTTCAATAATTCCGTGAATTGCCATGGCAGTAGCCGGAAATACATTCCCTTTGTTCATTAATATGAGACCTTCATTAAATGGATTCTGGGAATCAACGTCCTTATTTGGAGAAATCGTCATACTTAGTTTAAACAGGTTTAAATCTGCTCGCAATGGGCTCTCCAATATTATCCCGTCAAGGTCATTAGACTGGTTCATACTTTTTATTTGTTTAACTATATCCTCTTCGGGAAGATCTTCTGGAAACCTTATGATTTCCGTATCAATTCCTAACTGCTCTCCCTTTTTTAATTTTGACCGTATATACGATTCCTGATCTGGCGAATGGATAGTAGATAATATAGCTAATTTTGGTTTTCTTCCCCATAAGTCCAAGAACTCTTTTGCATCATTTCTTGTTTTTTCATCAATACTCCTTGAAAAATCCTTTCCGTTAAAAATATCCGTCATTCCATCTCATTCCACTTAATGACACTCTTTATTTCCCCTGCAGGTTTTACAGTAAACAGAGTTACATCTTGCGGTTTAAAAATCCCGGTTATCATTCTGTTCATTACTCCCGGGTGCCCCAGATGCCATTTCTGAATTAAATCAAGCGCTCGCTCATAATGAATTCTGGCAGCATCCACAGAACCACATACGGTAATATTCCTTTCGACAATCCAATCAATGTCATTACCAGTTATAACACCGTCGGGTGCCTTCCCGTTCGTTCCGAATAATATTACTACTCCGTTATAGTTAACCTTTCTCAAAAATCTGACTATGGTGGATGGATCACCGCTGGTATCAATTAAGAGATCCAATTCAAAATTGTTCGGGAAATTTACATCCTTTGAATAATCAACAAAATTCACATCAAAATTTTGACACATTTCAAGTTTGCTGTCCTCAATTGCATGACGGTTTGCCATGTAGGTGTTAAAACCATATTCACGTGCAACAAATGCATAAAGAAAGGCTTCACAGGCGCTTCCTATTATGAGTGCATTCTTTCCCTCATATGTGGAAAACTGATTGGGGTAAACAGCCCTTGAAGATACTTTCTCAAAGACCTCAAAGGCCTTGACTACGTTCTTCAAAGGCTCTGTTAATACTCCTATCTTTGAGAGGTCTTTGCTCTTTACCGGTACAAGATTTTCTGGAACTTCATAGAAGTAATCTCTCATAAAACCATCTAGACCTGTTATTCCTGTTTCATGCTTCTTACCATCAGAACAATTATCCGGTCTCCCAATTCTACAGTTTGGACAATCTCCAGGTCTCCTCACTATTGGAACTACAAGATCACCTTTTTTAAATACGGGAGAGTCTGATGATTCCACCTGACCTATGCATTCATGACCCAGAACCTGAAAGTCTGAACCTTCAGGTGGGTAAGCGAATTTTAATGCACCTTTAACAATTCCTCTGTCGGTTCCGCATATTCCAGTATAAAGCGTTCTGACCTTTATTCCGTTTACTTTTCCTGCTTCACCATCAATTTTTTTGTATTCAATTCCCTCCGAAGGCGGGTGAGTTATTAATGCACCAATATCGTTCATACAATGATATGGTCTTATTTTTGTAATAGTTTTGCTTTTTGAATTCAAAATACCTGATTAAAAATAAATAATGTGTTTTGCTTTAGCATAATTCTCACAATAGTTTCCTTTATCAACATCTTATTTT
>JAJZYV010000217.1 GCA_021797955.1 Thermoplasmata archaeon | reverse complement strand
CCATATTTCGTTATCCTGTAAGATCCGGCGTTGTTTGTCTTGAGCCCTGTTCCATCGGTTCCGATGGACATGCTTTGCAGTCCGGATATGTCCAGGGATGGCCGCATGTCATGTATCCTGTGCCATACTGTTGTGTAATCCCCATAATATGGTATTATGCCAAGATCAACAAGTGATCTTGCCATGCCTTCAAGGCCACGGTAGTCCAGATACTGGTGCCAGATCATCATGAGGCTCATGAACGATTCAGGAAAGAGGTATGGCGATCCCCTCTTTCCCATGTTCATTGTTTTCAGTTCTGATTCCCACTGATCCCTGAAATCCAGATCAAAGATCATCTTTCCCCTTATTACCAGTACTTCATTGTATTCCTTCCAGTTCCTCCGGTCCCTGTAAGGTTTACCCCATCTCCTGATACTCTGTGTTTCTTTCCCATGGTTTTCGGTGTCAATACTGTGCATATACATAGTATTATTACAACTAAATGCTATTTACATGTTTGTGCATTCAAGATCGTTGGAGACAGCAATACTTGTCCATGCGTGGATACCTTTCAGGCACAATGGAATCGAGAGAAAGGAACAGGCAAGGATATACAGGAAGCTTTACGGCTACAGATCATCTTCCAATTATGGCAAATATCATTATGATGTGAAAGGTATACTGGATTCCATACCGTCCATCAGGTATGAAGATGGAAATTTTATTGTGAGGGATGAAGATTTTCCTGTAATAAGGAAATTCCTGGAGGATAACAGATCAAGCTACAGGACATGGAGAGTGATACCGGATGAAGATGAGTTAGAGAAGCTCAGGCTATATTCTGCTTAAATATTTGTTCAACACAGCAGTCAAACATTTTTAGTGATAGGGGTGAATTGACTGGGGTAGAGATTAATGCTGGAAAAAGTTTTAGGCAGAATATAATCTAATATTATGGCAGAATTAAAAAATGAGACTATATCGCTCGCGGATATCAGGAACAAGTTCATGCTTTATCCAACTGGATTAGATGTGTTCGTACAACCTCATTCTATAAGGTTCAACGGGTCGGTTGGCGACTTTATTTCGATTGCTTCGAGTCTTGGTGTTAAGGTGATATATGTAGCAAATCAGGATTCTATGCCGAATTCAGATAACACTCTACCTGAGAGATTTGGTTTCGTTCACGATGGTTTCATTCATGTATTCATAAACAGTCAAGGTTCGAGCGAGAGCAGTGGAAAACAGGACATTCAGCCTAACCCGCCCGCTCCAGATGCGTTGACCAGAATGAAACAAAACCCGGATGAGGAGTCGAAAAACATGGCAATGTGGGTGAAGGCTAACCTGAATTATATGAGTCCTGATAGCTTCAATCTTCAGTATTTCTTCAGCAAATACTGGGCGAGGCTTGGCATAGACAGATCTGCTACATTAGATTCCGATAACCGCACAATTATAGAACAGATAGAGAAAATAGCAACTGCAAAAATCAAATCATCAAAATAACATCAAGGCTTACTGCCATTGAAAAGCACTAATAGAAAAATAATTTTGGTATTAGTTTAAGAAATATTCAAATCTGCCTTGCATCAGGTTTTCATTATTGCGCCAAGGAATATCAGAAGACCTATTGCAACTCCCACAACAGAGGCTATTACATAGAAGAAAGTAGGAATAACAATTGTCTGCAGTATTCCACTGTTCAATCCAATCAGGCTCTTAGTGAATATTGTTACGAGACCAACCACAAGCCCAACTATCAGTAGCACAACACCAACCGCCCTGCTCTTGCCGCTACCGAAATAAGCAGTAAGAATTCCCAGTATTACTAATGTTATCGCAAGGAGAGCAAGTACAACTCCAAAAAATACATTCCAGTGCCAAATAAAATCTGTCATATCTATTCCAACCTCATAGTTTGATTCCCGTTAATGTTTTAGTGTCTATAACGCCTTCGATTGTTCTTATCTTCTCGATAATTATCTTACCAAGTTCGCTGAAATCGCTTGCATCAATCTTGACAATCAGGTCATATTCACCAAAGAGTGGATGGACCTCAACAACGTACTTTATGCCGGAAATCTTGTTGTATACTTCTATCTCTTTCCCAGGCACTGTACTTACAAGGACGAATGCAATAGACATTTCTAGTAAGCGAATGTTGTTATATTAATAAATTTTTGGCTGTTTGATGCCTTCTATACTAACTGGCTACTTGTATTGATATATTTAAGATACTATCTATGCAGGAAAGTCGTTTTGCATAATACCTAGATCCATTTGCTGCTGAGTTCCCGTGGATGATACGTTCGTTAAAAATTAAATAAACAAACCTGTTACTTTTCCTTGGGGGGAGTGGATTTACCCTTATCTCGGTATTGCAACTTGCCCTGTGGTTTGTGTAAGGATGCCCGAAAAGAGAGTAACCCTCGAAATCGACGGAAAAGAACTTGACGTTATGAATGGACAGACTATCTTGCTGGTCCTTCTGTCTGCTGTCACGAGTGGATCCAGAAATAATGAGGCACATAGTGCTAACAGCTGCAGATGCCATGATGAATGCCGATGTTTTAAAAAAGAGCAATCTCTCGGCCTCTTGTGGCTTAATTCCATGCTCAAATACCCTGACATAAGCGCGGGTATCCGTGTTATGCTATCGGCAATCGGTGCGGTGACATCAAGCAGGAAGCAGCAATGATCCCTGGAGATTTTAAAGTCTGATATATAACCAAATCAGTGATAAAATACAGAGGCATGTCCAAGCGCAACAGTACCGCTGATGGCGTCACGATGGAGGAGTCTCTTGATATAATGGTGCGTAAAGGATCAGCTGAACGTTTTCATGTTGCGTATATAATGCACACACCGGTCATGTATGACTACCTTTCTGCAGGTTTTCTATTCTCCGAGGGTATAATCCGATCGAGATCCGATCTACTTGGATTCGAAGGGTTTGATTCCAATGGAGTATCGGTCAAAAATTCCCTGACTGTTCTCGTTGCAGATGATCTTCCCCTGAACCTAAAAGAAATGCAGAGGCAATTTTTTGTCAATTCAAGCTGCGGGATATGCGGGAAAGCAAATATCAATGAAATATTCATGCGCACATCAGGTTTGCAGAGATCAGAATGCACAATTCATGCCGAAACCATTTTGCAGCTTCCAAAAATTATGAGAGAATATAAAAGTATATTTTCCAAAACTGGCGGGATTCATGCAGCTTCACTCTTTTCGCTCCAAGGTAAGATAATGGCTTTAGCAAAGGACATAGGGCGTCACAATGCTGTCGACAAGATTGTGTGTTACATGTTGCTAAATGGTTTGATCAATCATGATCTTGCTCTTCAGGTTAGTGGCAGGGTTGGTTTTGAGATAGCTCAGAAAGAGGCCATAGCAGGTTTTCCTATTATAACCTCAACATCCGCACCTTCCAGCCTGGCTGTAGAAACATGTGAGACACTTGGCCTCACCCTTGCCTGGTTTGTGCGCGAAGACCGGCTCTCTATATATTCGATCGGTCAAAGAATTCTATGAACTGTCCTGTGAAGATTAAGATCTACCATGAATGCTGCCTTATTTTTTCTATAGCATATGAGGTTGCTTCCTTCATATATAAGGAAGAATTGAATTCAGCTAAAGAACCATCATCAGATTTTATGAAAATCCTTCTTAGCTCGGATTGTAGGCCTCCTGTATCAGGTTAACCTAAATGGATATTCTGAAATTTTTGCTCTCGTCATGAAAATTTTCTATGATACAAACAACACAGATGTCCTTTGCCATTTCCACCTGGTCTTTCAGGTTGAGTTTTAATCCGAATGTCATAATGTGGATCTCTCTGCACGCCAAACTAATGGGACGGCACCAGCCCTCAGATCAATTCCGTATTATTTCCCGACATGTCGAACGCAATATCAACATGAGGATTGTTTTTCAGGTACCAAATCCTGGTTTTTCTGGTTCTTGCAGCGCCTATAATGTTTTCAATAATAGTCCTTTTACCGGAGCCGCTATATCGAGAAAGTTGGATATTGACAGGAAATCAGATCTTTCTCCAACCCAGGGAAGCAATCCTATTTCCAACCTCTGATCCCGGTGCAGAAATTATTATGTCAAGAATGTGGGGATGATTCACTGAAGGGCACCCGTTTTCTTCCCTAAGGACGAGATCTATCTTCCTGACTCCGCGTATCTTTGAATTATAATG
The DNA here is from genome assembly GCA_021797955.1 of Thermoplasmata archaeon. The sequence goes on along the minus strand of JAJZYV010000217.1, from coordinate 186 downwards.
AGCCGCGTTTTTGATCATGCCGGAATAAAAAAGGTTAAGCGCATCATTCCTTAGTGAGATCTTTCGTAGAAGCCCTAGGCTTGGGCCACTTATGATTGCGCCCTGCTCAACTATTTGTGGTATATCGGTAATTGGGATCTCCACTCCATCCATCAGCGGAAAAAGACAGTACATTGATGCAACGTG
>JAJZYV010000216.1 GCA_021797955.1 Thermoplasmata archaeon | reverse complement strand
AGAAACTGCCTTATCTGTACCGTCGTAAGCATCCACTGCCCATTGCTGCAGAGGAACCAGTGCCAGTTTGAAACCGAAGCCTACAAACAGAAGTATCATTGCTATCAAAAGGGATGGTTTTGATGTGACAGTTGCCAATCCGCCTGCAGTAAGGTTAAACGTTCCAGTTGAGAGATAGTAGAACGATGACCCCATCACGATAAACCCGGTGGCTATAACACCAGTAAAGAAGTATTTGGCAGATGCTTCCAGATTTCTTCTTGTTTTTCCGTGCGCAGATAAAATGTATGTTCCGATACTGATTCCTTCGAAGGCGATGAAGATGAAAATTAAATCCAGACTGAAGGATGCAATGATCATTGCTATGTTTACGAAGAGGAAAAGCGCAAAGAATATTTCCGGATCATGTTCTATTCTCGACCCGGCAGAAAATGCAACATAAAGTGAAGATGTTATGAGTATGAGAGCGAAGTACAGGCCAAAATTATTTACAACAAAGGCACCACCGTAAAAACTTTCATTTCCAGAATCAAGAAATATCAGCATTGACATGGTTATTAGGAGAGATATTATGGAAACAGTTGTGTACACATATCTCTCCTTTATTCTTTTTCCCATTAACAGCATTCCGAAGGCAACTATTCCAAGGAATATCTCAGGATAAAGTGTTTTCAAAATTGGAGTCATTAAAACAAATGTCATGATTAAAGTACCCCCTTAACAAAATTTAGGATCGGAGCAAAAAACAGGTTGGGGTATACCCCTAGAACCAGTATAAGAATGAACAGGAAAGAAAGAATTAAAATCTCCGAATAATTTGCATCCTCAAGTTTCCCCAACTTTTCAGTAAATGGTCCATTCAGGGTTTTTTGTACAACCCATACATGATAAGATGCTGTGATTATCATTCCAAATACGACGATGAAAATGATAGAACCGAGCACGAAGTAGGATGAAAGGACTATTGAGGCTTCAGAAATGAATCCAGCAAGTCCTGGAAGGCCGAGTGATGCCATGATTCCCGCGAGGAAAAATGCCGATATATATGGAAGATCCCTCCACAATCCGCTGACTGATAGATTCGAATCGGTTCCTGTTCTTTGCTTTATGAGGTAAAGAGATGAAAACAACAGACCCATTATCAATCCGTGGGCTAGTATTTGGTATATCCCACCTGCATAGGAGGTGTATGAAACACTTGTTGAGGAGGATACTATTCCAACTCCCAGGGAAATGCTGATGAATCCCATTGAGGCAGCGCTCGCATAGGACATCATCTTTTTTGTGTTGTTTTGGAACATTGCAGTAAGGGCAAAATAAACCAGGCTGAACAGCCCCAGGCAAATGACTGCCCATGCAATTCCAGGGCTAATTACCGATGCTATGGGCATTAATACTGCAAAGAAACCATACCCACCCATTAAGGAAATTGCACCTGAAAGTACAATTGTAACTGGGTATGGTGAGGAGGTGTACGCATCTGGTAGCCAAGAATGAAGAGGGAATGTTGGCATCTTGACCAGAAATGCAAAGAAGAACCCAAATAGAAGGAAATCTGTCCAGAATGGGACCTTATCCGTTATGGATGCAGTTATGAATGCAGGATTCAGCAGTGTAGACATGTTTAAGGTAAATAAATTACCGTGGGATGGACCATAAAAAGCAAATAGGGTCATTATTGAGAGTAAAAGAAATACGGAACCTATCTGTGTATACACGAAGAATTTCAGAGAAGACTTTTCTTTATTTTTGTCACCGAAGATTGCAATAAGGATGAATACAGGTATGATTATTGTTTCCCAAAACACGTAGAAAAATAGGAAGTTTCTGGATATCAAAAGTCCATACAACCCAACCTCTGTGAATAACATCAATCCATAATATCTCCGGTCAAAATTCTCCGATCTCGATATATAGATGGCCGCAAACATGATTACCGTAGTAAGGAAGAGTAGTGCAATTGAAAGCCCATCAACTCCAAAACTGAAAGAAATTCCTATTGACCTGTCAATTGGCAGGCTGCCGTTTGAAACCATTCCTCCTGTATAAGAAGAAAATCTTAGAAAAGCGTATATTGCAGTAAGCAGAAGTAAAATCGCTGATTCTAATACTGCCGCTTCCCATCCTTTCTCTTTTATAAGGAATGAAATCAGTGCAAATATTATTGTGAGCAAAAAAATATAAAATATGAACATTCAAAGCCCTCCGTATATTTCAAGGATGAGCATCAGGATGGCAACTCCAGCAATAAGGAATACAAAGTAGTACTCCACCACTCCGTTTTCAATTTTTCTGAGCACTCCACCCATGCTCATTGCCCCCTGTCCTGTTTTTTCCACTGAACTTGAAAACGCAGATTCGAATCTCGATATACCTGAGGATAATCCTAAAATCGCTCTTTCAGCTATTATTCTTGTAAACAGGTAATCTAGATAATATTTAGCCTTAACAATTTTGTAAAGTGGGTTATTTTTTACGCTGATTTTTGTCCACTTTAATGTGGCATACAGTGGAATCGTTATAAGTAGCCCAACTGCAACTACCGTGATTGGCAGATATTCCACCATTGTTGGGACAATTACCTTTGTGGTTCCTGGAACTATAAAATCGTAGAACCTGTATTGCACCAGTCCCAGAACAAGAGAAAGAAATGCCAGAATCATCAATGGTACCAATACTATCTTGGGTGGATCTTTTGCTTCCTCTGCCAATTTTGATCTTGGCTTGCCAAGGGCAACAAGAAAGAACATCCTGAAAGTGTAGAGCGATGTGGTAAAGGCTCCAAGTACGAGGAATACCCATGGCCATACAGCCCACATGCTGCTGCCGTGTGTAATATAGAAGTTATAGGCAACATCAATAATTGTGTCCTTTGAGAAAAATGCCGCAGTTGGGGGAATCGCAGCCAGAGTTACCGACCCAATGAACATAAGACTGATTGTCCAGGGCATTCTCTTCCACAATCCACCCATCTTTCTAACATCCCTCAGTTCCATTAATGTAAGTAAAATGACTCCGGCAGACATGAATAGAAGGGCCTTAAAAACTGCATGGACTATCAAATGATAAACGGAGAAGCCAATCACACTTTCACCAAAAGTTGAGACCATTCCAAGTGCGGCCATCATATAACCTATCTGACTTATTGTTGAATAAGCCAGTATTCTCTTAAGGTCGTTTACCACTATACCTATTGTCCCTGCAAATACGGCGGTGAATGCGCCTATGTAAAGAACCGCATCGGGTGCTACATATGTTGCATTGGCATAGATGGGCAAAACTCTTGCGATCAGATATACGCCTGCAGTTACCATTGTAGCTGCGTGAATTAAGGCTGAAACTGTCGTAGGGCCTTCCATCGCATCCGGGATCCAGACATGAAGCGGGAACTGGGCGGATTTACCTGCTGCACCCCCCAGAAACAAAAGACCTATAATTGTGAGGTTCTGAGGACCTATTTCACTTGCAATTGAGGAGATATGATTAAGTATGTATGGAATGCTGAGTGGCGATGAAATTCCTTCGGCCGTTAGCAGTGAATATAGAACTGCTAATCCAATTATGAATAGGAGATCTCCAACTCTAGTTACAATGAAAGCTTTTTTTGCTGCTGCAGATGCATTAGGTTTGAAAAACCAGAAACCCACAAGTAGGTATGAGCATAAACCAACAAGTTCCCAAAATAGGAAAAATTCGAGTAAGTTTGATGATATTATAAGACCAAGCATTCCACTGGTAAAGAGAGCAGTTTCTCCAAAGTATAGGTTTTTTCTCGGATCTTCTTTCATGTAATATATTGCGAATAAATGTATCATCAGTGAAACGAATGATACCATTAAAAGCATCACTATGGCAAGATGATCAACGTAGATTCCGGCATTTATGTTATCAAACCAGTGATAGCTGTTATACACTGGAGATGATGTGTTCCTGAGACTCAACCATGCAACGATTGAAATTGATAATGAAACTCCGATGGAGAATGAGGCAAGCCACCCTGATGCGTTTTTAAATTTTTTTCCAACGATCACAGTAACAGGGGCAAATATGAGTGGGGTCAGAAATATAAACCAATACATACTGAACAATGTTACCACCTGATCTCCTTCAGCAGAGATATGTCGATCTTGCCAAATCTTCTGTATATTGAAACTAAGATACTTATTCCTACAGCAGATTCCACTGCAGCAATCGCTATTGTGAATAGAGCCATAACCAGTGGTGATACTGTTCCGTTAAAAATTGCGGTTGAAACAAGGCTAAGAATTGCTCCGTTAAGCAGTATTTCTACTGACACCAGCATCTTAATTCCGATCTTTGAAATCATGATTCCATATAGCCCGATTGTGAATAGTGCCAGTGCAACTAATTGAACGATAAACTGTTCCATTATTCATCATCCTCCGCTGTAT
>JAJZYV010000215.1 GCA_021797955.1 Thermoplasmata archaeon | reverse complement strand
TATTCAAATATTCTTTTATTCTTTTCATCAAGGTCTGAACTAAACCATATATATATTCCGTGATATATGTTAACATTAAAAAATGTATTTTATTATTCACTACTATGAAAGAATTATACCGAACAGTGGCTTTGCGAGAAATGATGTGACCCTGAAGAGAGGGGACGATTTGTTCTTTGAAACTAGAGAAACTGTAATCGCATCAAAAAGGTTGGGAGATTCCAAAGTCATAGTGGAAACTAAGAGTGGCCTCCTACACTGCCTTCTAAGACCTTACGAAATATAAATGATTGAGAAGATATGATGTGACATATGCTTCAATATAAGAAGCGAAAAGAATTAGAAAAAATGATATTGCAAAATATATAAAAAACTGTTCTAGATTTTCATAAATTAATCCCAAGAAAGTACCTGATTCAACACCTCTTACATATGAAATAAAAGAATCTACGAGAATTTTAGATAAATAAAGGCCTGCACTGATTCCAAAGACGTAACCGAGCGCTTCTGGGATTGCTTGAGGAACAACAGCGAAAATCAAATAATACCAATATTGTGAATGTAAGGAGCTTGCTATGATGAGATTTGGTATATAAACTGATGAATATATACCGAGGTACGAAAGGAAAAACATTGAGATTCCACCTAAAATAAAAAATTTTAGGTCAATTTCAATGTTGTTATTAAACAAACTTTGCTGAAGACCAGCATACCCATTGGCTGGAGAATACTTGTTTGTCGCCAAGGGCAAAGGTGTGGGGAATGTTGAAACGTTTGTTGTGTGTATCCCAACCAATATTGCTGTTATAAATGGAATAAAATAGGTAAGCAGACCTATATAGAAGATTGAAAAATATTGCCTCCTAATAACTTTGTATATGCCATTTTGTTCTGGGGTTTCATTGTTTAAATTAATTTTAGGAAATCCAGTAAGATAAAATATCTTCATTTTAAGTATGTCATAAACTCTTCTAGAGTGTGCGGGGTCCATAGATATTTTTTCATTTGTATTCATTCTGGCGATTCTATTCTTTATGTTACTCCTATCCTTTTTAGTGTCAATTTTATGATATTCTATAAATTCGTTATAAGTGATAAGTCTACTTTTGACTTTTGCAACCATCTTATTTTTACCCAAACCACTTAAGCCATTCATTGGTTTCATATATACAGGGATCACTGTTATGGATTGGATGAGTCTATCTGTATATTTTACTCCATTTTTCGATAGAATGTTATCGATTATGGGCATAAATGGTATTGTCATTGAAATGGATTTAACCATTGCTTTCTCTAACTTCTCTAAAGGACTTAACTTCGAATTTAATTTCACCATACTGACTTTAGTTTTTTCGAAGTATTTTACCCTCATGTTTAGAAGAATTCCACCAATGGTGTAACCTAAGAAATAAGTAAAAAGATAATAAAAAAAATTAATCAAAAGAAAAAGGAGAAGAAAATCTAGACCATTGTTGTTTAGCAATAGTCTTTGTATAGAATTATGCGTGTACAAATAATAATATGGAAATTGATAGATAATGGGAGGTTCGTTAAAAAAATATACTTCAACCAATGTGACTATTGACATTATGAAAAACAAATCCACAATATAGGATAGAAACCTCGAAAAATAATCGGAAGGTTCATAATATAGTATCAATTTCTTTTCTTGAGATACCAAATGAAAGTTCACCAGATGGCTTCTTAATTTTTGAATACATAAAAGACTTTTCCTATAAGCCCCACATGAGAATTATTTTTCAACTGATCTTTATTCGTTTCTCATTTCCAATAAAACGTAATGCAGAATGGTTGTATCAGCCATGATTTGACTGTTATGCAAAATGAAAGTATTATATATTATAATAAACTAAAGAGTAATATGACAGAGACAAGTTTTGTCATAGGTATGGAGAAATATGGTATTAGCAATATCTTAAATAAAAGGCAAGAAGATAATTGCGTTTACCTTATTTCACAAGGAACTGATGGATCAGTAGATGTCAAACGCAAGAAAATGAACCGAAAGCGAATAGGCATGATTATTGGTGTGTTGCTGGTAACAATGCTATTTTTTGGATTTTATGCGGCATTTGGAGGTTCTTTGATGCTGAACGAGGTTGGAACCGCCACGAGCTATTTCGAATCTGGTTCTTCGATTAGCTCATCATCAGCATATGTCTATTACTACTACGCTTTCTGGAGTCCATCTCACGGAAATGCTATACAGTCCATGATTAACGCAATGTATGCAACAGGAATGGGCTGGATAATCACAGGAATCGCTGATCTTGTCAATGCATCTGTTGGTCACCAAGCTTTGGTAGGTTCAACAGCAGTTGCTTGGGTTGCAGGGTTTTTGGTTGGTCTTTACACTGGCGCTAGTGCATTGGTTGCTGCTAGTGACGCTGCTGCCGAAGCAGGGGTGTCAATAACTCTGGGTGCCGCAGTGCTTAGTACGTTAGCGGGTTTAGGGGCTGCCTATTTAGGGGCATTGGGTGCAGCATAAGGTGGAAAAAATGGAAGTCGAAATATCAGAAAATAAGGTTATTATCCAAGGTAAAGCTTACGTAGCAGATAACATAAAAGTTACTCTAAAAGAACTAAATAAATATAGAGGTAACACATACCTTATTTTTCTGATATTTGTATATATTTTGCTTTCCACTCTTATGTTTGAATCTTTGAAGCAGATTTACATAGCCACGTACTTTCTCCCACTTTTAGCAATTTATACAATAAGTTTTACGCTTTTATTTACGAAGATATTATTTAAATACTTCATCAATTATGCTACTATTTCACTTGGTGACAATAGAAATATAGGATTACGCTATTCAAGGGAGAGAAGACCAGTAATAGATAAAATAATTTCAATAGCAGGAAAGGTAGAGTTTTCCTCTAAATAATTTTGTATTTGTATAGCTTAGAACCTTTCATATTTTATTCATGTTGAAGGTATACCAATTATAATTCTGAACTCTAAAATATTTCATGACTAGAAGATTGCTGTCTTTTTTAAAAATCTTTCCACAGCCTATTTTCTGCAATTTTTTTCACAGTTCCCGTTCTCATGTTCAGATACAACGCCTTCTTCTCCTCCCAAACGTGATCTCCATACTTGATTTCCTTTAAATATATTCATCCCATTCAATATTTTTAAGTTTCAACGGAAAATTAGCTTATGTCATATTAAGTTTCAGTCATTTGTAACAGTAGCACCAGATTTGTGGGTATTATGTTATACTAACTTTATCAATGGATCTAACGATTGCCATTAACAGTATATAATAAAGTTCAGGATATACTTGAAGAGTTACAGTTGCATGGCAAGAATGTATTCACCATAAACGATACAGTCATCCTGATGAAAAAACCAAAAGAATATGTTTCAAAGATATTATCTTCAAACAGGAAAGTAAAGAGAATTGAACGTGGACTTTATTTTATCGATTCATCAAAGGTGGTTAACCTCTATGAAATTGCTTATCAAGTTGTTTTTCCATGTAAACGCTCATTGAAAAATACCCAAAATCGGCCAAGTAAAATTCCCCAGTTGTATTTATACTTGTCTTCATTTTATCACTCCTTTTTCATTGTTGGTAAAGAACTCTTTCTTCTGTCCTTCAGCCTATAGGATTCTCCCCTTATATTCACCACCACACAGTGGTGCAGTATCCTGTCAAGGACAGTTGCCGCAATGACCTGATCCCCTAATATCTCACCCCACTCTGAGAATGACTTGTTGGATGTGTATATGGTGGAACGCTTCTCATATCTTGATGAAACAAACTGGAAGAACAGGTTCGATTCCTTTCTGGTCAGGGGAAGGTAACCGATCTCGTCCACTATCATGAGCCTGAACCTTGAATATGTCTTTATCCTGTATTCCAGCCTCTTGAGATCATAGTCTCTCTTAAGTGTCTGGATAAGTTTCATTGCAGATGTATAATAAACCGGGATATCCGACATGATTGCCCTCATTCCCAGTGCTACTGACAGATGTGTCTTCCCCACACCCGGCGGACCAAGAAAAACAACATTCTCGGTGTTGTGTAAATATCTCATGGTCATGAGTTCATCAATGACAGATCTGTCAATGGATGGTTGAAATGAGAAATCGAAATCATCCAGCGTCTTCCTGAAGGGAAAACCGGACCAGTTAAGCATGTTCTCTGTCTTCTTTGAGACCTTATGTTTCAGCTCTTCTGAAAGAAGGTGATCCAGTATGTCCATTACCGCTCTGTCATGGGATGCTTCAAGGTATGAATCAATGATGCTTTCCATTCTTGTGAGACCAAGTTTTGAAAGATACTCATGAACTCTTTCATATGAATCCATCAGATCACCCCGTCATATGTCTTCAGGTTCCTCTCTTCCACTTTCTGCTCATATATGGCGGAATTCTCTTCCCTTACTGCTTTAAGAA
>JAJZYV010000214.1 GCA_021797955.1 Thermoplasmata archaeon | reverse complement strand
GATATGATGAATTAAGCTCAGATGATAGTATTTCAAGAAAAACAATTCCCGCACTTGAAATCATGGCCTCGATCCTAAAGAGTCTTTATGAAACGGGCGGTCCGTTCATCTTCAATCGAGATACCGTTAACAGAATGAATCCAAATAAGCACGCTGGTATGATATATTCTTCAAATCTATGCACAGAAATATGCCAGAATATGTCATCCACAAAGCTTGAAGAGACCAGAATAGAAAACGACAAGGTTGTTGAAATATATTCCCCCGGGGACCTGGTAGTTTGCAATCTATCCTCAATTAACCTTGGACGCACAAGTACAATTGAGAAGATCAATGAGATTGTTCCCGTACAGATCAGAATGCTTGATAACGTAATTACCATGAATAATCTTCCATTAGATCAGGCAACCAGGACAAATATGCGTTATAGAGCTATTGGAGTTGGAATCTCAGGCTATCACCAATTCCTTGCCGTTAGGGGAATAGAATGGGAATCTGAGGAACACCTGAAGATCGTCGATGAATTTTTTGAGGAGATCAATTTTGTTGCAATTAGGACATCAATGGAATTGGCAATGGAGAGAGGGGAATATCCTCTGTTTAAAGGTAGTGACTGGCACAACGGGAACTACTTTAAATTGAGAAACTATAACTCAGAACGATGGAATGAACTTGCTAAAAAGGTACATGCACATGGCATAAGGAATGGATACATTATGGCTATTGCACCAACAGGGTCAACATCTGTCATTGCCGGTTCCACTGCCGGTATTGATCCTATATTCAAGCCGGTATTTGTAGAGGAAAAGAAAGGATTCATAATTAAACAGGTTGCACCTGATCTCAATCCGCACACGCTTCCTTTCTATAAGGGTGCTCATAAGATTGACCAGATGTGGAGTATTCGAGCTGCTGCCATTAGGCAGAGACACCTGGACCAATCCCAATCAATGAATATTTATGCCACTGAAGGGATGGATGAACAGGCTTTCCTGAATCTTTATTATGAAGCATGGAGACTCGGCGTTAAGACGGTATATTACTTTAGAAACTTCACTATGGACGAGGAAGAGCAGAATGATCCATCTTGTGAGGCTTGTCAGGCATAGGTGATAAAATGGAGCATAAGAAATTATTTAATCCGGATGGAACAAGAGAAAGATCAGAACAGAGGCTCGTCGGAGGACCATCTACAAATTTATTGGAGTTTGACAATTGTAAATATACATGGGCTGAGCCATTATATAAGAAAATGAGAAGCTTTTTCTGGATACCTGATGAGATACCTCTTGTAGATGATAAAAAACAGTATTCTACACTCACGCCGGAGGAGCAGGAGGCTTACAAGAAAACTCTTTCGTTTCTTATTTTTTTGGATAGTATTCAGATCGATAATTTGGGAGCAGTTGCCTCTTACATCACTGCTCCTGAGGTAACAGCATGTCTGAAAGCTCAGGCGTTCTTCGAAACAATCCACGCCCAGAGTTATGATTATCTTCTTACCTCGGTAGTGGATCACATAACGCGGGAGGCTGTTTATGACTTATGGAGAGAGGATGAACATCTTGCAAAAAGAAACAGATTCATAACCGATCTCTACGAGAAATTTATCTCCGATCCAACGCCGCATAATTTCATAATGTCCTGTATGGCAGACTTTCTCCTGGAAGGGATATACTTTTACAGTGGCTTTGCATTTTTCTACACTCTGGGGCGTCAGGATAAAATGGGCGGAACGGTAAGTATGATCAGACTCATTCAGAGGGATGAAAATACCCATCTGGCACTTTTTACCCACATTATGAGAACTCTCAGGGAAGAAAACCCTTCATGGTTCGACGAAGACATATTGGAAGAACTCTCCTCCATGGTGAAAACGGCTGTGGAACACGAAATAAGCTGGGGAAAATATGTTACCAGAAACCAGATTCTCGGTCTCAGTGATCAGGCAATAGAGGCTTATATAAAGTACCTTGGAAATGTTAGAAGTCAGGCCGTTGATTTGCCGGAACTCTACCCGGAATTCAGGACCAATCCCCTATCATGGATAGATTCATACTCTTCGATGAATTCAACAAAAACAGACTTCTTCGAAAGAAGAGTTACAAATTATACAAAGACGGGAACGGGTATAAATCTTGGAAGGTTGAAACCTCCTCAAAAATAATATTTATTATGTTGGTGGCGGATCAAGATAAACCTCTATCAAATTTACCCCGCCTTTATTTCTGGCTTCTGTAAATATATCCTGAAACTGTTCCTTGCCATTCACAAGAAAATGATTTGCCTTAAAACTTGTGGCAAGCATCTTGAAATCTGGATTGGTGAATGAAATATATTCCGGTTTAAAGCCCATATCTCTTTGTTTTTTCTCTATCAAACTATATCTTCTGTCATTGAATACGATGTAAACAAAGTTCAGACCTAACCTATATGCTGTTTTCATTTCCTGAAAATGCATCAGGAATCCCCCGTCACCACCAATACCGATTATTTCATGATCCGGTAGGGTTAATTTTGTGGCAATGCAAGCAGGTAAGGACGCTCCCATTGAGGCAAAGCCGTTATAAATTATAGTTTTTCCGGCGCTCTTCGGATGGTACCATCTTGATACCCAAACCTTGTGTAAACCAACATCGGAAATGACTACCGAATTACTATTAGTCTGCTCAGTGAGAACCTTCATCACTTCTTTCGGAAGGATTTCAAACTCGATCTTTGTAGATTGCATCTCATCAAGTCTTCTCTTCCTGATGGCATCATGAAGAGCAGTGGCACTTCTTACTTTAATATGTTCGGAGAGGTCTTCAATTGTTCTCCCGATTTCACCTGTCAAATCAAAATCGCATTGAAAATGACTGTCTGTCTCTGAGGGATATGTATTTATATTAACAATACGTCTTGACTTATCCTCATTCCATATAACCGGGTCGTATTCAACCAGGTCAAAGCCGATGGCTATTATAAGGTCTGAGGAATGAAGTGGTCTCATACCCTTGGGATAAGGTTTTCCTCCAACAGCAAAGAGATTTTTAGGATGCTCAAAGGGCAGAATCCCCTTTGCCATAAATGTCGTTACCATGGGTATTCCGGTATGATTTACAAATTTAGCAAGAGCATCCCAAGCCTTCCTTCTGATGACTCCGTTTCCCGCAAGTATAATTGGATTTGATGATCCGTTAATTGCCTTGGCTGCCTCCTTGACAATTCCCAAGGGTACATAAGAAAGTTCAGTCGTGGTAGGATTCAGTAATCCATTAAATTCAGTGTCAAGGGCTGCAACATCTTCACTGAGTTGGATGTGTGTAGCGCCAGGTTGTTCCTGCATACTCATATTAAATGCCTTTCTTACGATCTCAGGAATGGTATCGGCCACTATAACTGGAAGATTATACTTTGTAATACCGGAAAATAATGCTATAGTATTGACATTTTGATGGGATTCCTTGTGCAGTCTTTCTCTGGAGGCCTGCCCTGTGATGGCCACCAGTGGTACCTTATCCAAATGAGCATTTGCTACACCGGTCAAGAGATTTGTAGCACCGGGGCCAAGCGTGGAAAGACAAACACCGGGATGTCCTGTTATTCTCCCATAAGCATCAGCCATAAATGCCGCTCCCTGTTCATGCCGAGTAAGGATGAACCGGATGTTTGATCTGGAGATTGAGTCCAGGAGATCAATATTCTCCTCTCCGGGGAGGCCAAAAATGAACTTAACATTTTCATTTTCCAGTGCCTTTATGAATAAATCACTTGCTTTCATGCTTTTCACATTGACACAGTGTTTATAGGCTTATTCATTTCTGGTTCTGAATCCATACTGTTTTCTTATTGGTAAATTCAATCATGCCATATCTTGAAAGCTCTCTGCCTACACCACTTCTTTTAATACCTCCAAATGGGAGCCTTGGATCAGAAGCAACTATCTTGTTGACAAAAACCATTCCAGATTCAATTTGCCCAATATACGATGAAGCCTCATCAGGCTCACCCCATATGGAGGCACCTAAACCAAATTCGATTTCATTTGCAATGTTTATGGCCTCTTCAGGATTTTTGAATTTTCTCAGTAAAGCTATGGGCCCGAATACTTCTTCATTGTAAGATGCACTTAGATCTGCAATCGTGGGCGGCATCAGGTTTCCATCTTCTTTTCCGTACGATGTTATTTTACCTATGGATTTTAACTGACCAATCTGTTTTCTCAAAATCTCACTCTGTGAATCTGAAGAGACCGGTCCAAGGTAGGTTTCTGGTTCCAATTGATTTCCCATTTTTATTTTGTTGAACGCCTCACCAAGTTCATTTTTGAAATCATTGTAGATGTCCTCATGAACAATGAATCTTTTAGACGCAATACAGCTTTGACCATTGTTTTGAAGTCGACCAATAGCTGCGTTATGTGCCGCCGCTTTTAGATCTGCCGATTTCAGAA
>JAJZYV010000213.1 GCA_021797955.1 Thermoplasmata archaeon | reverse complement strand
ATAAGCTGAAGCTTGACGCACTTTCTTATGGCTGAATTGGGCTGTTTTGCTTCAATACCAATCTTTTCAATAACGATTCCCCTTGCCTGTGGTGCACCCTCAAGCGGATCACTCTTTTTCTTTAGCTGTAATATTCTCTTCTTATACTTACTGTCTGACCAGCGGAATTTTTCCCTGTCGTTCTTCAGCTTTGTTCCTGCATTTTCTCCATTTGCCAATAAATCACCTTTAATATGATCTTAAATTACTATCAGAGATAGGTAAACCGGTAAATGAGAGGAGAATATAAATCCTTTTGGGATGCAATGTTCTTAATTTGCAATATTCAATTTTCTCTCTATTACACTTAAAAAATCACGCTGGTGCAGAATCATCGTTTTTCCCATATCCCGCCTCCTTTCCTATTATTGACCGGATTCTCAAATATGCAAATGCGTAAATTACAAGGGGTATTACTGCTAACATAGCATATATTGAGATAGTTGTAGAGAAAGCTTCTAATTTGGATTGGTTTAGAGAACCTGATGAAAATATGCTTTTCACAGTCGATGTCAGTGAACTGTACAATATGGAACCTACAATGACTTCCACAATAAAATATGAAATCATACCGATTAACAGAATTAATTTACCCTTCTCATCTTGCAGACCGTATGTTATTGTGAAATAAGCTAATGAACCAATCATTCCTGCTATTATTGTTGATATTATTATACTCTGAATTTCAGATGTGATCGTGCTCTGAGAGACGGTTGAAGAGGTGATAGTACTAGAAACTATGCTCAGAGTACCGGCCACACCTGCAATTACTCCAATGATAATGGAAAACACGTAAATAATTATGGATAATATTACAAAGGTAGAATGTTTTGATTCAAAGTTATGCCTGTTTAGGAAAATTAAAATGACTCCTATAAAATTAAGCAAAAATCCTAAATATTGAATGTATGGAATCCATGCTATACCTGTCCCAATTCCAAGCAAAAGGAGCCCAGTAATTGTATTAGATATATCGCCTTCGAACTTTACATTATTGTTTACCTTAGAATCTGCCATTGCTAAATTGTTTTGAGGCGCCTCCGTTAAAGATTTACCGCAAGTTTCGCAAATTGCAGCAGTTATTGGATTTGTAGCCATGCAATAGGGGCAGCGAATGGTTTGCTCATTGTTTTTATTATCCATAAATTTCTGGTGTTGATAATCAGGATATATATAATTTTATCATAGCAAAATTAATCTATTGAAGTAAGTAAAGATACAGATTTATCAGTTTGAATATAATATCTAATCCCCTATGAAGTATTGAATTGCACCCTTAAATTTACTTCTGTGAACAGACATATTATAAAATAGAAATCCCGGATGAATTTGATTTTAAAACAGAAAAAATTAATTTTTTTCGTTCATGCAATGATTTCATCATCCAACACGCTACGTAGTCTTAAATAGGCTACAGCGAAGAGTATATCGGGAATTATTCCAAGCAATGATAGAACTGTTAAATTGTTTATTAGCGACTTTATTGGCGCTGAATTATAAGTAACGCCGGAAAATGCATTGTTGACTATTGTGGATATGGAATCATAAAGTATACTCCCCATTAACAGTTCAATAATAAATGAGGAGACTAGACCGCATGCCAGAAGCAATTTACCCAAAGCATCCTGTAATGCAATTGTGATAAAGAAATAGGCTATTGAGCCTATGATTGCGCTTAAGACGGCAGCAATTATTTCTCCTTTAAGTTGATTCATGATCAATGTTTCTTTCTGGGCAAGGCCTGAGGAATAATATGAACCTACGACGGTTGTTGTGGAAGACGAGTAAAATACAGTTATAAAAGATGTGACATATATAACTATGGATAGAACCACGTATGTGCTGTGCCTGGAATTGAACTCTTTACGATTCAAAAATATGAGGATCACTCCAACAAAATTAAGAATTAAGCCTAAGTACTTAACTATGGGTACCCAGGCAATTGCTGTTCCAATTGCTAACAATAATAAACCCGTAATCGTATTTGATATATCTTCATCAAACCTCACACTGTTATTCACTTCTGCATAAGTTTCCACAGGGATGGTACTGGCAACACTATGTAAAGGCTTTCCACAAGTGCTGCATATTGTATCATTAACAGTGTTCATTCCAAGACAAAAGGAACAGCGTAAGGTATTTCCAATATTGGGTTGACCCATAAATTCCAGCATAAATAATAATTATATATAATATGTGTTTTAAATTAAATCAACTAGAACCAATCTAAAATAGTTATTATTACCCAATCTCATGCTTTATTTGAATTCAATCATTATTTGCCAGTCTGACTTATCCTGCACTATTGAGGCTTTTATTCCCTCTCGTTGGAGTCTCTCAAGATTTTCCGCAGCATCTGATTCCTTCTGGTAGTGAAGATAAACTGCATCGAATCCTATTTGCGGCATGAGGGATTGCCTGCCAAATATCCAGGCTATCTTTTCCATAACGCTGCTGAATTGCTCCTCAGTCACATTCATAGTCCCAGATCTGATTTTATCTATACCCTTTTTGTAAATCTCATTATAAATCAATGAATTAGCTCGCTTTGCTATCTGACCATCTGATGGACTCCTGATACCTCTATAAAGAAAGTAACCGCCCACGATTATGAGTACCACGGCAACATAATAATTTCTGAGCAATATGAACAGAATGCCTACTAAAATTATGACTGTACCCAGAGCGGTTTCCTTTTGGTCCATTGAATGATAAGGGAATACAACTTAAAAAGTATTATTGAAATAGTATAACTATTTCGTCTTTGATACGATCCTTATAACATCCCGATCTTTCAATTCATAATTCCTTCCAAGTATCATTCTTGTTCGACCATCAACAGCCCTTATGAAACCTTCGCCAATATCCGTGTGGATCATATAGGCAAGATCTTCCGCTGTCGATGAATGTTTCATAAGAAAAGCATCGGGAAGAACCTTCCCCTTTTTATCAGTCCATTTTGATTCATCGTATACTGGGTATACAACAATATATTGCAGATAATCGTATATTATCCTACTAAACATACTGGAAATTCTCAATATTTTTCCACTTGAGAAGAGTGATGATATCTGGGATAGTGCGTTTTTCTGTGCAGAACTGGCATTTTCCTTAGGTTTTATGGATTCAGGAGAATCAATGAGTCCATGATTTAGTGCCTTCCATATTGAAAGCTCATAATCAGCGCTTATGATGGAATATCCCATTTCCGGCAACCTTTCCATTGTATTCACATCATGAATCAGATCTCCTTTGTTTACAACCCGGATAACAGGCTTGATGTGCTTGAAAACGGATCTGGAAAAATTCATAAAATCATCTTCTGACCATGCTGAAAGCGCATGTGGAAAAGATTCCCTGGAAAGTACAATCTTAATCTGCTCCCTGTTAATCCCAAAAAAAGACATCTTTGTGATGAGTTTCTCATCCAGTGGTGAATCTGTTGCATCCTCTTTTTTCGCAAATCTCTGCCAGTCTCTGGAAATCCTTGATGCAAACCATGTGAAGATTTCATTCTCTGTTTCTGAGGCAGCTTTTTCAATGCCTTCCGGGGTGAGGGGTTTCCCGTCATCGCCCATTGGGTTTACCAGATTTACTATTGCATTGAGATCACTCACACTGTCAAGAAACTGGTTACCCATGCCCTTTCCCTGACTTGCACCCTCCACAAGACCTGGAACATCTGCAATCTCTATGGGTATTTCCCTGATTCCGTTCAGGCATCTTCCATAATTGGGATTGCACGGAACATTAATCTCTAAATGAGGACACTTATTTGTTATATATGCTACCCCCACTTCCGTGCTGGTTGTGGTAAAAGGATAATTTCCTATGGCAACCGCTGTTCCAGTGAGTGCAGAAAAAAGGGTTGATTTGCCTGAATTGGGCTTCCCAATGATTCCTATCTTCAGAGACATTTCAAAGGATCTTTACAGAAACTCTTCTCATGTCATATCCCTTTGGACAGTCGATCTTTTCAGTGATCCTATCAACCGTAACTTTCATTGAATCCTTCTTATGGATGAGATTGCAGGTCTCTATCTCCGGGCATGACAAATGATCACATTTCATTCCTGAAACGTTGATCGTGGATCCTTCCTGAAGCCTGTTACCATATCTTATATTGAGAGATTCTTCAACTTCCTCTACCTCAATTGTGGACACCTTCCCCTGGTTATAAACAAAGCAGGGATTGACTTTCTCCCTTACCTTTGAAATCCGGTAGGTTTTTCCAGCTTCAAGATTGAAGCATACATTCTTTATCCTGCATTCCCCGCACGTTTGCAGAGGAGTAACAAATGTGAAGATGTTACCCTCCCGTGCCTGATCAACTCCAATGAGCGAAATTTTTGACATAAACAATTACCACCTTAAAGTATTCCAGTTATATAGAGAGC
>JAJZYV010000212.1 GCA_021797955.1 Thermoplasmata archaeon | reverse complement strand
CCCTGACCTGAAATCGCCAATGTAAGGGCGAATATCATCCATGATGATGTTGTCGCCAAGAATTGCTAGAACGCTGTCCTCTCTGACAAACTCCTCGGTGAGAGACAGGGCCTCGGCAATTCCCCCTGCCCTGTCCTGCAATGCATAGGAAAACCTCGCATTGAATTCTTTCCCTGAGCCCAGGATGTTCATGAAGCTGCCCGCATGTTCTTTGCCCGTCACGATCATGATGTCCTTTATGCCGGTACCGGTCAGGGTTTCTATGGGATAGTATATCATTGGCCTGTCATAGACCGGAAGCAGATGCTTATTTGTTACATATGTCAATGGATATAATCTCGTCCCGTTTCCCCCGGCAAGTATGGCTCCTTTCATCTATGTACACAACTCCGATATTCATAACTGGAATAGAGGGTTTTAACCAGCATTCAAAGCGTTATTGAACCTGAATATAAAATTGATGCTATGGGCAGATCATGGACTTTTAAATATCAATTTCATAATCACGATTGAGTCTAAATGGTGAAATATGGGATTTTGGGGGCTGGTTGGGCCGGTCTTCTCGCAGCGCACGAAATAAAGCTAAAAAATCCTTCAGCAGAAGTGGAGCTACTGGAGAAAAGCGGGAGGAACGAACTTGGAGGTCTTTTAAAATCTGAAGTAATTGAGGGTTTCACTTATGATATCGGAGGTCCGCACATTCTCTTTAGCCGTAATGCCCAGACCTTAGGTCAGATATTGGAAATTTTAGGGGATAACTGGAAGCAGATGGAGAGAAAAAATTACATCCATTTTGAAGGGAGGATTATACCTTATCCCTTTGAGAACGGAATTTTTACTCTTCCTGCAACGGATAGGGCCAGAATCGGTTCAGACTTGATAAATTGTATCATAAAATTAAAAAATAACCCAAACTGGGTTCCCACCTCATTTCTTGAATGGGCACAGGAGGTGTTTGGACAAGAAATGGCCTCAAGATATCTTATACCATATAACAGAAAGATCTGGAAACGAGATCTTGGTAATTTTGATGCCAGTTGGGTTTTTACTCCCGGGAGATTGCCTTTGCCTGAGCTAGAGGACGTCATATACTCCATTGCGGGATTAAAGACAATTGGATACAAGGAACAGGCAAATTTTTTCTATCCGAAAAGAGGGGGAATACAAAGCCTCTTCAATTCTCTAATGAGCATGGTTGAAAATGAAGGTTGTAAAATTATTACCGGAGTAAACATCGATAGTGTGGCCCAGTCTTCAGATAAACAATGGCAATTAAATTCACATTTCGAATACAATAGGATTGTAAGTACTCTTCCTCCAGCCCACCTCATCAGATCCATGGATGTACCTGAAGAGATCAGGAGGCTTGGAGATCGCCTCGATTATAATCGCGTGGTAGTCGTAGGCGTCGCACTGGACAGGCCTTCGCCCGATCAGATTGCACTTTATGTCCCGCAGGACGATGTGATATTCCATAGATACACATGGATGAATAATTTGGTCAGCGACTCTCCAATAGGCAAGTCCAACCTTATTGCAGAGATAACAATTCCAAAGGACAGGCTAGTGGATCCAGCAAGTATCGAGTCCGAAGTGGTTGAAGGCTTAATCAAGCTGGGAATCATCAACAACACTTCTGAGATTATACACGTGAAAACTTGGTTACATGAATTCGGCTACCCTGTTTATATGAAGGGACACAATGAAGTAAGGAACAAGATACTGGGCTTTCTATCAGAAAGGAATGTGGCAAGTGTGGGAAGGTGGGGTTCCTGGCATTACTGGAATACGGATAAGGTACTAGAAGCAGTGAAATGTATCGGTCTAACTTGAAATCTATAAACGCATAATGATGATGTGTGGTATCTTTATCGTTCATATTGTTTTATGACGCTCCTTTCCTATCAGATTGATTCAGAAAGCAAGAGATTCGATCCTCTTATAAATGCGGTATCAGTCTCAGATCATTGTAAGAAGGTGGCAGAACCATTATGAGAATAACGTTTGTGATGTGGGAGACTAATCGCTCAGGTGGAACCAATGCAATTTTTCATGTTGGAGATAGGCTGGCCAAAATGGGACATAGAGTTACATTCGTTTCTGCTGGACCTGTTGAACACCAGTGGTTTAAATTCACATCTAACGTTGATTTTTTATACCCAGAAACAAAGGTATTTCCTGCATTTGAATTCGGGAAGAAAAAAGTGTTATTAAGCGAGATCATCACACATCTCTTTAGACGATTTGGAAAAGGGCTGAATCTGAGTAGGCATAGTATACTTACCTCGGCAATACCATCCGACTCGGATTGCATCATAGCGACTTTCTTTGAAACAGCATTCTCAGTCCAGATGTCGGACTTCCCTGATTCTAAGAAATTTTACTATATTCAACATTATGAACCTGTATTTTTTGAGGAACAAACCTCTAAGCAGAGAGTCAAGCAAACATATTATTTCCCCTTTAAATGGGTTGTCAGTTCTACCTGGGCCAACAAAATGTTAATGGACAATGTGGGAAGATCTGGAAATGTTGTTATTCCTGGTATTGATATTTCAACATTCAATGTGGATGGCCATAAAAACGCTTCAGACAAATTCAAAATAATTGCACTCGGAAAAAGTGCCAGGGTCAAAGGTATAAAATATCTTTTTGAAGGGCTGTCTATTGCGAAGGGGCGTATTCCAAATCTTCAGTTAATACTTTACGGAACTGAACCAGAACTGAGAACTCAATCGCCAGTGGATACTGTGTATGTGGAAAGGCCAAGTAATGAAGAGTTAGCTAAATTATACTCTCTGGCAGACGTAATGGTCACCTCATCTTTGTATGAGAGCTCTCCCTCTCCTCCATTAGAGGCTATGGCATGCGGGACACCTGTTATAACTACTCGGTTTGGGACGGAGGACTATTGCTACAACAATGAAAATTCGCTTGTAATACCTCCTGAAAATGCAAATGCACTAAGCGATGCAATTATTCGTTTGCATGATGATCCTAGTCTTAGGGAAAAATTAAGAGGCAATGGATTTAAAACGGTAAGTTCAATGACTTGGGATCGTACTGCTGAAGCGTTCAACAGAGTTATTCTTGGAAATCCTGACAACAGTCAATGATTGGATTTAAACAGATCACTTCCCTGGTGGATAAATAAACATTAGACCATCAGGACTGGAAGTTGCCATTGTTTCACCCTACGTTGAAGGTCCATGGCTGACTTATTTGGACAAGTTTATCTGGCACTCAATAATGGCCGCGCGAGTGAAATCAAATTCACTGAAAAAGTGTCTTACTATAATAGTAACTGCTTATGGAAGGAGAAAATATATAGAGGATGCGGTAAAGTCCGTCCTGAATCAAACGCTGGATCGTAAAAAATATGAAATCATTGTGACCAAAAATTTTCCTGACGAGGAGATAGATTCCTTCCTGGAACATAATGGTGTCACCTCTTTGCTTGTTGACGACCACATTGGGGCACAGATAGTACTTGCCGCAAAAAAGGCATCTTCTGAAGTTTTGGTGTTCCTTGAAGATGATGATTTGTTCAAAGAAAATAAGCTTGAGTCTGTTAAAACTGTATTTGATTCAGATGATAGGATAGACTATTATCACAACGAAGCGGAATATATTACTGAGAGAGGAGAGTATGCATCTAATAGATCCCCCTTTTCGGAGTCAAAGATAAGTAGAACAGTAAAAGGTTCTGATATCATTTCGAACCTTGATTTCAAGACCATCAGAAATATGTACAGCATGAACAGCTGTATTGCTGTTAAAAGATCGCTGATATTGGATAATGAAAATATTCTGAAGAGTATAAGATTCGGGTTAGATAATGTTCTATTTTTCACTGCTTTAAAGGATTGTAAACTCTTTTTCCAGGACTCTAAGAAATTAACTTTCCGAAGATTATCCGCGCATTCCGCTTCGAGCATGTCCTCCTATCCTTCATTTTTAGCCAATTCTCTTCTGGAAATGCAGTGTTTAAGTATGGATAAAGCAGTCAAAGAACTGATTTCATATGAAGCAGAGCGGACAATGGCCGTTGGAATGATATCAGATACAAAACTCACGTTCCCTGAAAGAATCGATAGGTGCAGATTCATCAAGGCTTATTGGCACATGGTTTTACACGATCTCACGTACACCCCATTACTTGTAGCGGCTCTCATTTCCCCAAAGGGCGCAAAACTCTTACTGAAACTAGTTAGATTTGGTTGAATAAGATAACAGGATCGATGCAAATTCTTCCAGATAAACAATTTCATCGGATTCTATAGTTTCGTTGACTCTCATCACTAATGTAACCCAGAATAAAAGGGATTCCGCGCATCACTTGAATTGGAAACACTCTTACCCTGTCCAGGAATCCAATTCCATGGCGGTTTCGTCCCATTATGCCAGCTAATTGGTGATATTCTGTGCTTCGTAGATACTTC
>JAJZYV010000211.1 GCA_021797955.1 Thermoplasmata archaeon | reverse complement strand
TCGAGATGAGTGACAGAACCACCTTTGCCAAAGAGAAGTTCAAGGGATGGTACCCTCAATACTCCGCTTATCCTTCCGGAATACCTGTAAACTGACTTTGCATTAAGTACTCCGGCTATAATTTCTGCCAGATGTTTGGGCTCCGGACCTTCATAGCGGATTATAACCGAGTCACCATATCTGATCCATCTTCTAGGTAAAACGGCTTCTTTGATTCCAATTTCACTTGCTTTTCTCGATATTGCTAATATTGGCGCTTCTTGGACAGGTCTTTCCTGAAGATCGACATCAACAATCCAGTGACTAGGCAAGCAGGGGTCTGCAAGCACTGGAACATATACATATGCTGAATCCGCCGTTATCTTCCTTGTCTTATCTACGATACCTGATCTAAGGATAGATCTCAGATCTTTTTCTGCCGACCTCCTTGGAAGTGCAATTGCTTTCATCCCTATCCTGAACTTCAAACCAGATTTGCCTGCGGCTCAAGTAATTTTCTACTTTTTGTAATCCTATATAGGAGAATCGGATTCATTTTATAAACCTGAGAAAAAGCTTAGAATCACCCTTGGGGGTTTGGTGAAACATGCTGATATTGGAACAGTGTAGGAAATACGATTATTAAACCTGCAAGATTCTATCACTGGGAGAAGAAGCTTCTCCAGTCTTCCCAGATATTCGACGGTCATGGAAGGAAGATGAACATAGGCAAGAAGACCCACTCAAAGGATGAGGAGATTGCTGGGCTCAGGGACGTCATGGCTGAGATAACACAGGAAAACCTTGCACTAAAAAAGGTGGTACAGCCATGGAATTCGGCTTGATGGAAAATATGAAAAGGAGTCTAAACAAATTTCACAATCATGAAGAGGGTGAATACTATAGCAAGGTAAGGACTGGAGTACTTGAAGAGGTTGAAGGAACTCTTCAGGTTGTGCTCCTTCACGAACAACGCAGCAAAGATTAGTAAGGGAGCAGATAAAACCGCAACGACGAAAATATAAACTGGAGAATTTTCCCCAAGGAAGTAGGGGATTATTGAAAATACAACCAGAAGAATCGCTGAAAACGAAATACAAGCTGAAGTAATTTTCTCCGAATATATAACTGGCAGCATTGGTATACCAGCTTTCTCGTAATCATCCCTATAGCGGTAGGCGAGGCTCCATATATGCACCGGAATCCATACTACAACAAGGGCAAAAAGGAACCAAGGAAGAATGGAAAAAGAAGAAGTGACAGTGTACCATCCAACAAGCACAGGAAACCCGCCAGAGAAACCGCCGAGTATCACGCTCCATGGGGTCCTTCTCTTAAGCAATAGGCTATAAACAACGACGTTGTCTGTAATTCCCAAAGAAATAAACGATGCTGCCAGAAATTTCCCATAGACCATGAGAAGAAGTACGGACAGCACGATCAGAAATAAGCCAAAGATAAGTCCACTTTCAGGAGAAATATTGCCGGTTACAAGAGGCCTATTTCGGGTTCGGGTCATTTTGGCATCTATATCACGGTCTATGAAGTTGGTGACTGCTTCAGATCCCGCAGCTCCCGCGGAAAGTGAAATCACAGTTAAGATGACAGGAAACCAGTCCAAAAGAGAATGCTGGTGAATTGCAAGAACAGCACCAACAGCACCCACAAACACGAGTAGTGACCATACTTTTGGTTTAGTGTAATTGAAGTAAAGCGGTATCAATTTCCGCATGTAACGAACCAAATATAGTTCACCACAATGAAGTCATAATTTAATTATAAATAATTATCGGTGCTATTATATAAGGACTCACTTTTTAATAAAAACTTTGTATAAAAGAATGTGGTTAAATGGTGTTGGAAAAAATTTCGAACTCGCGGTGGATGGAAATCCTGCTAACTCCGAAATATAACATCATTGCAGTCCTTGTGTTTATAAGCATTTTCCTCGTGATTGGGCCTATCCTTCCAGGAGTAAGTTGGTTCAGTTTGGGTGATTTCAGCCTTGACATGGTTAATTTTTACCATACCATTATGATACCGTTTGCGTTTTTGCTTATTCTGTATGCATCAGAGCTTCTAGGTTTAGGCGCACTGGAAAGAAAAGCAGTTAACCTTACCACTTACCCTATCCTGCTCCTCACAGTTTTGGGAACTGTTTTCTTTTATCCTGCAAGCACGCAGACAGCGGATTACGTGTTACAGGCATTGAGAGATGTTTGGATGCTTATTATTGCGCTCATGTTCTTCGTTTATCTGCTGATTCTTCCTTTCAAGGACAGACTTAAATTCAAGAACATATGGGGAGCATATTCGCTCATAGTGATCACAACTGTTTCTGCTGGAATCGCGGCTGTAATGGGAATGATATATGAATATGGCAATCTGTTCGGATACGCTTCCTTACCAGCCCTTAGTAACGATGTTAACGCATGGGGCGGGCTACAGACTTTTCTTGGAAATCTTATAACTTCGCACTCGCACCAGATGCTTCCTGCGGTCATGGGTGGAATCGTTGGTCTTGCAGCGGTAAGTTTTGGATATGAAAGACTCTCTCCAGTGAAAAGGAACATCGTGAATGCAGGATTGGTTGTCGCGGTGTTAGGAACAATTTCAATGAGCTATCTTTACTTTATCTCATCATTTGGAACTTATGTGATACCGGCTATATTCACATCCGGTACCGGGGGTATGAATGGACTTGCGCTGGATGACAGTCAGACGGGAATAGTAGGAATAGGCGCCCTTGTCTCGATTATCGGACTTTATTATATCTTATCCAAGAATCCTGCGGATCGTATGGTTCAGATCTCTGAATTGCTGACTTGGGTCGCGACGATGGCGGTTATGGTTGGTATAGGGTATGCGATGGAATTTAACGAGACCTATTATGGTTTTGGAGCACCTGGAGTTCCCCCAAGCGGCGGGGCCGGCTACCAGTACGATATGGCATTCACAGACGGCCATCTCCTGTTTGCATTTTTCCTAATGCCATTATTGGCAGGAATAATCCTCCTGTTCATGCACTATGTCAGGGAATATAACACGGAGAAGAAGGTGATTACGTACTTTATAATAGCAGGAACCATAATTGCGGCATTCGGTGTCATGGAATACGTTATTACGCTCTTCTGGCTAGTGGAGGCCATTGGACTGGCACTGTTGATAATAGCAATAATACTAATCACCTATACCTTAGGCAAGTCGGCAAAGGAAAAAATTAAGATTAAGGGTACAAAAGCCACAAACTGAGGAATTCAATTCCTCAGGCACGCTTTTTCAGCGCTAATAAATTGCCCCCCGAGGCAATAATGGTTACTGTTGCAAAACTTCATAATTACTCATTGAACTTCCCTACCAAGGTACCAAGTCTGTGAGGAAGGCTGAATTAGCTGTATTTTCCCAGGAAGGTTTTCCATTTATATCGGGATTAGCTTTATCTCCACCGATCCTGAGAATTGACTCTGAATCAGAAGAAATCCCGACGGATCATAGAACAGAATAGGAGAGACATCTCCTCCTGTGGGACGGCAAGGATGCAGCACATATCAGTGCTATACGTCAACACGATCTGGAAGAACTACCTTGAAGAATGGTTTGCTCCCAGTATCGAATACAAGATCCAACGCCATGTTAAGCCCATTGAGAAACTAAAGTACATGCTTCCAGTAAGCAAAATCATTCAGGAGATCGCATTCCCAGACACACAGAACGCACGGAATCCTGAAATTTCCTGAACAGAGCACCTGAAGAGGGGACTTTATGGTTACGAGATCAAAAAATGCAGAGTAACCACAATCTTTGAAAGAGAATAGTGGATCAAGGAGTGCATTAATTCAAAAACATGCTCAGATACAAGATTGAATGGGGAAGGGCGGAATTCTCAAGCGGCGGTTACGAGTCGTCATTCTATGACTCAGGAACCACAAATCCTTCAGGATGGAGGGGATGCCAGACATATGAGAGGTTAACTAACTTTAGACCGAGTGGCAACGTTTAATCTTAATGTGTTATTTCCAGCTATGACACAATCTTCTTTTCAATTCTCAAAAGCCAAAGAGTTGTTCCCTGGAGGGGTAAATTCGCCTGTCAGGTCATATGAGCCATATCCAAGATATATTGCCAGCGGCAAGGGGGCATCGATTTACGACGTCGATGGCAGCAGCTATACAGATTATTGCCTCGCTTACGGGCCTCTAATTCTGGGGCATGCACACCCGTCAATGAAGAGAGCACTTTCGAAGGCCAGCGAGATTGGAGTTAATTTTGGAGCCCCAACGGAATTTGAGGTTGATCTTGGGTCATCAATAAAGGAGGCTATTCCTGCGATGCAGAAGATGAGGTTCACTTCATCTGGAACAGAGGCAACAATGCATGCGATCAGACTTGCAAGATCATACACCAAGAAGAATATTATCATAAAGGCAGAAGGCTGTTTTCATGGTTCACATGACTATGCACTTATCAAGG
>JAJZYV010000210.1 GCA_021797955.1 Thermoplasmata archaeon | reverse complement strand
CAAATTTGGAGACATACACAGAAGCTAAGGCAATCATTGTAACAGATCCTCTGGCAGATACTCAGGTAATGAAAGAAGCAAGAAATGTGGGTTCCCCAGTCATAGCATTCTGCGATGCAAACAACACTACCGATTTCGTTGATATTGTCATTCCAAGCAACAATAAAGGCAGAAGATCACTGGCCCTTGTATATTGGCTACTCGCAAGAGAGATACTACTGAAAAAGGGAGAAATTAAAGATTATTCAGAATACAAATTCTCAGTTGAGGACTTTGAATCACAGATCTGATTCATCCTCTTTATTTTCATCATCATTAACAAAAGATTTCATTCTCTTTATTTCAACATATTTTATTTGAGATTCAAGAATTCCTGCGAAGATCATTTTCTTTTTAACTCCTCCAGCCACTCTTACAGCTCTTGAAATCGCGTACCAACCTTCTTCCCTGTCAAACACATGAACAAGTGCCTCTGCGTGAGATGACAATTCATTCAGATATATTCTGAAGTTGCAGCCATATTTGAATCCTGTTCTGATAATAGTCTTCTTCTTGAAAAGATCATGATAAATCATTTCAACTGGATTTTCTGGTGGATGACCATTAATATATCTTGTTTCCAGTTCAGATAAAATTGTGAAATTTTCTGTAGTTGAATCACCGAGCCATTCCGGAATTGAACCATCAGTTATAACCGATCTCTTTCCCACAGGCACAGGCTTTTCAGAAATTTCCTGAAAGGAAGAACTCCCTTCCATATCGATCTCTGACAATTTATAAAATGTAACGCCGCCATCATCATCCACTGCAGCCACTATGTTTTCTATCCAGCTATATAGATCTGCAAAAGTAAACTGGAAATTTTCCCTTATTGTCTTCACGGTTAACACAGGAGAAGAAGAAATTTTTTCTCTTATCTTTAAATCCATTCCATTTCTCTTTACCCTGTAACCGGCTATCCTCAGTTCTCTGTATGCATTCCATAGTGGAATTTCATCTTCTTGCAGAATAGCTTTCACTAACAATGAACCATCATTAAATACCGGATTTTCTGCCTTTATCCTTCTTTTCCACACTAAAAAAATAACTTCCAGTGGTTCCAGAATGAGAAGGTCTCCCTTCAATGTGCCAGTGGAATATTTGTTGAAAATATGGGCTGCGCTTCTGTTACCGGTTATGTTGAATACTAGATTTCCGCAGATTGCCTTTCCACTCAACTCATTTCCTTTCCAATGTTCTTTTCAGCAGGCTGACACCTATGTCATTTAACATATTCTTTACTGTGTCAGGCTGTCTTGATGAAACCATATATAATTTTGTAGTAGGGGTTTTTCTTAATGGTTCCAGATCTTCCTCCCAGATCTTTGCCTCATATCTCCTGTCAGCCTTTGATCCAGCAATGAATATTAAGGGGTTCTTTCCAAAATTAGAAATAAAGTCGACGAACTTTACCAGACTTTTCAGATCAACAGGATTTGTGATATCCACAACAATAATCACACCGTTTGAACTCGATAAAAGGTTATCAGCACCAGTAAAACCGTCTATTTCCTGAAAAAGAAACTCAACATTTCGCGTTTCTCCATTGTAAACAACATTCATTTTTTTCCTGACCAAGCCTCTCAATGAACCTGATACAGAATCGCTGTCATAAGCCATTCTTGAAATAAGTGAACTCTTCCCTGAGCCCGGTTCGCCAATCACGCTGACTTTCCATGTCAGTCTAGTGGATATCATCCCGCTCAAATTTCAGCAACATTATAAGTGTTTTCTATTGGTGAGTTCAAACACTTTTATATTTCCATTAGAAATGTGCATGCGTGAGAGAATGAATTATAAATTCTCGTATTTTCTTGACGGAATGAAACCATCTGAAATTCGTGAGCTCTTAAAAATGGCTTCTACAAAGGGTCTAATATCACTTGGAGGAGGCATGCCAAATCCAAAGACGTTTCCTTCGGATGTATTGAAAAGTATTATGAATGACCTTATAGAAACAAGGTCTGCGCAGGTTTTTCAATATGCAAACACTCTGGGTGTTCAGGAAACACTGGATATTCTCCCTGGATATCTTGAAAAAACGCAGGGGATTAAATGCCTGCCTGAAAATGTTATATTAAATTCAGGCTCTCAGCAGGGGTTATACGAACTTGGAAAAGTACTTGCAAACCCGGGTGACACGATTATTACAGAAGAGCCAACATATGTTGGGGCAATTTCTGCATTCAGCGCAAACGGTCTTAAAATGGAAGGAATAGAAATGGATTCCATGGGAATGAAGACCGAACTTCTTGAGGAAAGGATAAAGCAGCTTATGAAGGAAGGTAGAAAACCTTCCTTTATCTATACTATACCAACATTTCAGAATCCTACGGGCTATACAATGCCTCTGGAGAGGAGAAAACATCTCATAGAAATATCCAGAAGTTATGATATTCCTCTCATAGAAGATAATCCATATGGGGAATTGAGATATTATGGAAATCATGTACCTGCCATGAGAAGCCTCAAGGGAGGGGAAGATGTTCTCTATCTCGGCACATTTTCAAAGGTAATGACACCGGGATTGAGGCTCGGTTATACAATTGCACCAACTGAGGTAATATCAAAGTTCAATCTCATGAAGCAAGCCCTCGATCTCGCGACGAATACATTCTCTCAATATGTTGCCTATGAATATATCAAACGTGGTGCCATCTATAAACAGGTAGCACTCAACATAGATATGTACAGAAAAAAGAGAGATATAATGGTAAATGCACTGGAAAGTGAATTCAATGACGGATCAATCTGGTCAAAACCTGAGGGAGGTATGTTCGTCTGGCTCACAGTTTCCCAAAATGTGGATACAAAGCAGATGATCGGGGAAGCCATCAAGAATGGAGTTGCGTATATTAGCGGACAGGCGTTCA
Organism: Thermoplasmata archaeon; assembly: GCA_021797955.1. The sequence continues at coordinate 1,556 of JAJZYV010000210.1, read as the reverse complement.
CTACCAAAGGCGCTCAGAAAAGAAGCATGCGTCTCAATTTCACATATGGAGACGATGACCAGCTTGCAGAGGGAATAAGAAGATTAAGGAAAACATTCGTAAAACAGTGAAAAATGAAAGTAATAGTGGCAGGAACATTTACAATATTGCACGATGGTCATAAGGCTCTGCTCGATGCCGCCATAGGTTTAGGAATACCAATAGTTATCGGCCTTACCGATACTTCTTTTATAAGCAAGAGCAAACCATATGAGATTGTCTCTTACGAGAAGAGAATGAAGGTCTTGGAGGAATACTTAAATCAGAAAGCCTCAGATTTTACAATAAGACCACTGATATCAACGGAAGGGGATTCTGCCAAGGAGGAAAGCTATACTCACATAGTTGTATCAGAGGAAACCGAAGGTGCAGCAAAGAGAATAAATGAAAAGCGGTCGAAGAATGGTCTCAAAGAGCTAACAATTGTAACCGTTCCACTTATGCTGGCAAAGGATCTGCTGCCGATAAGCTCAAGAAGAATAATAAACGGAGAAATCGATGAACACGGAAATCTAAAAAGAAAGATAAGAGTTTCAATAAATAAAATATGGGAGCCCTATCTTGGAGAAGCCAAAGACTATCTCAAAGAGACCTTTGGTGAAATTGACATCCAGTTGAGAAAAACTGTTAAGGATAAATTTTCAATTGCATTTTTTCCGGATAATTATCATATTGCTACCATGGAGGCAACCGAAGTTTTGGAAGATGATGATTTTTCAATCGGCTTATGTCATGGAATCAAGATAGTATCCACAAAGGGTTTGTTCCTAATATCTATGTGTTCAGTGATCGTGGATAAGCTTGGAAGAATACATTTCGGGGAGAGTTCTTCATCGGAATTTGAACCATCTTTGAAGGAATTGGCAGGAATCGATATGTATGATATATCTGTAATAGAGAGGTATGTAAAAGAAGAGAAATGGATCGGGAATTCTATTAAAGATTCAATCGACGCAAGCATTCTCTCTTTCAAAAATCTTGCTCAAACGGAATTGAAAAATCAGATGTTCAATATTGAATAAGAACTAATCTCATAAAACATTCAAATTTGTCACAGCTAAAGATAATAAGCATTAATATTTCTAATTGAAATCATATAGTGAACAAATATGGTAACCAAAGAAGAAATCCTGGAAGAACTTAAGGTTGTGGAAGATCCTGAAATAGGGATGGACATAGTCAATCTAGGATTGATTTACGAAGTGGATATTAACAACGATAAGGTACTTTTAAAAATGACAATGACCGCACCAACATGCCCAGTCACCCCATGGATCCTTGCGGAGGTTCAGAAAGTTGTGGAAAATATGCCGGGTGTAGAAATGGCTGACGTGGAACTCGTCTGGGAACCGCCATGGAATCCGAGCAAGATGTCAGAAGAGGCTAGAGCTTCCTTGAACATGTAATCAAGAAAACTCAATTATTATAACTTTTAAACAATTATAATGGGTTTATATACTGTATATAAATAACAGATAGATTTATATGAGTGAGAGAGAAAAAATCAATATTGAAAA
>JAJZYV010000209.1 GCA_021797955.1 Thermoplasmata archaeon | reverse complement strand
TTCCGATCTGTATTCCTTCTCTGCAGTATAATTAACATAAACAGTTTCATTAGCACCATTTATGCTTACATTTCCTTCCTTTGCGAAATAGAAATAATTTCCTGCCAGTATGCGAGTTTCTGGAATATAAGCGTGTGTGCCATTTTCAACGGTAAAACAAATTATATTATTTGATTGTTCGATATTATAAATACATGATATACCTACGGCACTTATCAGGGTCAGGTGCCAATAGGTTCCTGCAGGCAGTCCCTGTTCCTCAAATTTTACAGTAAAAATCTCGGCCTTTTTGGTATAGTTTACAGTAATCTCTTTACTTGAACCGTTAACGGTGAAATTTCCAGAATGAGAGCAGTATAAAAAATTTCCACTGGATAAACATTCCTCAGGGAAGTAACTATATGTTCCATTGATCATTGAGAAATTTATCGTGTTATTAAGAGAAGAATTAGACTTTTGATAATAATATCCACTCTGGAAAATGCTGATTACCATAGACCACATTGTGTTTGCTGGCAGACCTGCTTCCCTGAATTGTATACTGTATCTAGTTCCCGCGCATTTCAAGCCTGTTCCATTGAAATCAGTTGGCACACTTTTGTTCGTGCTGCTGAGATTCTTATTGACACCTAATTGTTGAGATTTAATTTTTTCTGAACCTGTTTTATTCTGGTTCAATGAAAAACTGACATAATTGTTATTCGTATTTTGAGCGCTTAATTTTAAGTTCCCATTTGAATTAATTTTGTTCTGTGAAAAATAACTTTCATTGAAACTGACGAAAGCAAATGATGTTACCAATAATCCAATGACTAAAAATAAGATCAGTGATTTGCGGATCAGTTTCGGCACAGGCTTATAATGAAGTGATACAAATTTAACTTTTCTGTGTCATAAATTCAAACATTAAATCATTTGTTTATCATGGCACAGTTCTTAATCATCATTCATTTTTCTTCAACTGATAGTTAAAGTTTCCGAGAAACTCCATCTGACCTCTTGAATTCTTAATTTCGTACCTCACGAAAGAAAAATGAACAGTGCTGTCAGAATTAGGATGGCAATTACAATTGCGTCAACAGTAGTTGGTTTCAGTTTTTCCAGTTTTCTGAATATGCTTATCCTAACCAGTATCACCACAATCATCAGCGCAAGTCCACTTGATACGACAAATATTAAGCATATCAATGCAAGAAAAGTGTTTCCAAAGGTAATTGCCAAAAGTGCAAAGGGAAGAAATGCAGGATCTGGAAGTATGCTGACTATTACTGATGTATTTTCAATGCTTCGTTCCGATTCCTTTTCCTTTATTGCGTTTACAAGCATGTAAATGGCTACGATGATCAGCAATATTGCAGCAAGTATCCTGGATGTGGCGTTACCTATCAGCAGAACTCCTGCAAATGCCACCAACAGGGAAAGTATCACTGAAACAACCCCATGAATTATTCCAATTGAGAGGGAGAGTGATGAGGTTCTCCCGGTAGAATATTTCCTTCTGGAAGAAAGAATGGAAATAGGAACCCAATGATCAGGAGCAATCATATGAAGGGATGCAAGTGTAATTGTGAGGACGATCAGGTAAATAGCTGAAATCATAGACGGATATCGGAAATACCTTAAATATTTATTTTATCAAAATAACCCGGCTTTATTCGAGGTTAATGCTTCAACCTGGATTCAAAGATTAAAATCCAAATTGAGTAAGAAAACATAAAATATTTACATCCATACCTTGCCAATGAAATTGATAGAGAATTGGTTTTCCGAAAGATATTCAGACAATCTGCAGTTGTCCTTCAGGGTGAGCGATCAGTTGCTTTCAGTAAAGACAGATTTCCAGAGAATTGATGTATTCGAAACATACGACTTTGGGAAACTCCTGAGTATAGATGGGACGGTGCAACTAACGGATAGGGATGAATTCGTTTATCACGAGATGATAACAAGAATGCCTTTCTATTATGCAGACAAGGTTCCGGAAAAGGCACTTATAATTGGAGGTGGAGATGGTGGAGTTGCCGGTGAATTACTCAAACTTGGATTGAAATCTGTCACCAATGTGGAAATAGATGGACAGGTAGTAGAGGTGTGCAGGAAGCATTTCCCCAACCTTACCGATTCGTTCAGGGACAGCAGGGTAAAGCTTCTAATTGAAGATGGTATTAAATTTGCAAAAAACACAAGCGAAAGTTTTGATATTGTTATTGTGGACTCCACAGATCCTGTCGGGCCTGCAGAGGATCTATTCAACGAGGAGTTCTACAGCAATGTTTCAAAACATTTGAATCCGGGAGGAGTCATAGTTGCACAATCAGGATCACCTTTTTATCAACCCACAGCTATTGGCCTGTCCAACAGAGGGTTGAAAAAATCTTTCGAATTTGTAAAGAGCTATGTTGCTTTCATTCCCACATATCCTTCAGGCTTCTGGAGCTTTACCATGGCAAAGAAGACACCGATTAAAATGAGGACGGAAAATGTTGAGAATGGGCAGTATTTTAATATGGAAATTGCAAAGGGTTCCTTCGCACTTCCTGAGTTTGCAAAAAAATTAATTACTTGATCTTCCAGGTGTTCTTCTTTTCCAAGAGCATCTGGCTATACAGAAGCCCGTGATTTCTTGCTATTTTTTCCAGCTTCTTCAAATTCTTCAGGAAATGTGACTTGCTGTCAGAATTGATATTTTTCATAAAGAACCTGTCGTCGTTGATCCATTCGTATACATAATAACCGAATACGCTGACGATGAATAGGGACACTACAAATATCCAGTCATTCCAATTTCCCAGTGCATTGGTTCCAAAGGAATATGTTTCCAAGGTTGTATTTCCCACGAAAAGATAGTTAACTGAGAGAATTAAAAATAGGGAACCAACTATCAGAAGGATCAGGTAAATGTAAAAAGCTATTTCCTTAAGAGTCGATGACATTATTGACGGAAATAAAAATTGCATAATAAACTTAATCTTCAGATTTCAGGAACAAAAGGAATTTTTTAAGTGCCAATATTCTGTGAGAGTTTTTGTTTTTTTCGACTATTTCCATTTCCGCAAGTGTCATTTCTGAGCCGTCCGGCTGAAAAATGGGATCATAGCCAAAGCCATTATTTCCTCTGATACGGTCAGTAATTTTCCCTTCAATCTTTCCGCTGAATGTGTGAACACTCTTTCCGTCCCAGTATGCAACAACTGTGAGGAAATTCGCACTCCTTTCCTTTCCCTGCAAAAGATTCAATATTCCAGAATTTCCAATGGTACCCAAAACGTATGCAGAATATGGGCCGGGAAATCCACCGAGGGAATCTATGTACAATCCTGTGTCTTCAATGAAAAATGGTTCTTTTCTTGTTAATGAAAGCTTCTCTGCACTGTTTTTCGAAATGCTTTCGGTTGTGTTTTCCTGTATTTCCTCATACTTCTCCCTGATCCATCTGATCTGGACATTTCCCTTTGACAAAAATGCATTAATTTCTCTGAATTTATGCTCATTACTTGTTATAAAATCTATAATCATGCATATCTCCTTCTTGATTCCATTTTCCCCAACTCCCCAACTGTTTCCATATTTGCCTTTGACATTTTCAAAAATAAATCCTCGAATTTTTTGTATGCTTCTTCACCGAACCTTGCATTTATGCTCTCTTTAAGTAATCTGATGTCTCCTGTCCTGTCATTGATAACTGTAGATAATTTTCCCATGCTCGGGTCGATTATATACAATTTTCCGCCACTTTCAAGAATATTGTTCAAAGTGAGATCACCGTGAATAATGCCTGCTGAATGCAACTCTGTGACCGATCTTGCAAGGTCCGTTAATGTTTTTTCTTCCATGTCCTCAAAGTCAGACAGCCTTTTTCCGTGTATATATTCCAGTTCAAGCATTGAAATTTTGCCATCCATGGAGAATACAACGGGAACATTAATTCCTGCACTGTGCATTTTTCCAAGGAGTATCAATTCATTTCTCATTCTTGTATTCCTAATATTCCTGTCCAGTTCCTCTAATCTATATCCCTTTCTTTTTCTTATTTTTCTTATTGTTTTCCATTGGTGGAATGTTCCGAATTCCATATCTGACTCTGCACCCCTGTTTTCATAGGTAGTCTCACTTTCATCCACCCATGGTGCTTCCACCTCATCTATCCTGTAAAGTTGGTTGATTGCCGTATCCTCAATTTCCTGTCCTCCAAATTCCCTGTATGTGAGAATGGCCGCCTGGCCTATCATAGCTCCATTATCCATACAGTACCTATCAGGCGTTTCAAATACCCGAACGTTTGCCTCCGTGGACATGGTCTGAATCATTTCCCTGAGCCTGTTATTCCTTGCAACACCCCCTGCAAGCAGGATTTCTTCCTTTCCTGAGGTGAAAATGGCTCTTTCCAGCGTTTCGACTAGCATGGAGAATGAATATTCCTGTATTGAAAATGCAACATCTTCCTTCCTGTTCTTACCTATCAATCTCTTTCC
>JAJZYV010000208.1 GCA_021797955.1 Thermoplasmata archaeon | reverse complement strand
ATTCCCTGGAGAAAATGATCCTGGAACTGGAGAAGCTGCATGTTGTTGAGGATGCCAGTGGCAGTATTACTGAACTGGAGAGGACAAGGAAGCAGAAGGACATCCTTGATGCACTTGAAAAGGTATCGTGGTGGTAAAAGCAGGGAGATCAGGTTTCATCAGTGTTTGAATTATCTGAATTTTCACAAACAGCCTATCCCACTTGTGTCCCACAGGTGGGATTTGCTGCCGATATCGAAATGTCCTGACTCGAATTAAAAAAATCAAAGATTTTTCCCATAATCTCTGGAGAAAGGGGGGTGTTGCCCTTTTGTCTTTTGCGTTTCGGAATCTCTTGTCTTTTTAATTGTGGAATTCTAATATTTTTTTTCTTATGGAATATGGAATAATGTGGTTCAGAAGAGTATCCCACATGTGGGAATGAGTGGGAGTGTGCGGGATCGAATCCAATAAGTGCGATCAGGCGTTGTTTCAACTTTTCAGGGGTTCCCTTGAAGAACAAACAAAGATGACGACTTCCCGGCTCTATGTTTGCGACGAATTCCGGTAAAAACGTTCTGACTATGCTGCCAAACCTTGGGGAGTCTTGCAAAACCTCATAGACCTCCTTCGGCGGACGTTTCCAGTATCGTGTTCCGTAATTCTTGCTGGTGTCGGATTGAAATTCCATACCGACTATGTTAGAAATTGCGTTGCGTAGGTTTGAGGTCCTTATGTAATACAAGTTTTCAGTTCCTGCAGATCGCTTGCGGAACCACATAGTTCGTCCGTCGCAAACAGATTCCCATTCCTGTTCAATTACAGTATAAATAGCTGCGATAATCTGCTTAGTTACATCGCCTTCCGATTTAATCAATTCCCTCCTTTCGAACTGATTCTGCAACACCTGGATCAGACTGTCTACGACATCGACGCCCTCCATTTTCAGAACGAGTGCCACAGCGAGCAAAGGCCTAAATGTCTGGTCAAGGCGACCGTCGCCCACTATTTTACAGGATCTGTAAGCTCGGTCAATCTTTTTTGAATACGTGAAAAACAAGTCGTATAACGTACTTATTGTTTCTTTGTCTTTTTCTATTAAAATATCCGGATCTGAGGTTCTTCCTTGCACGTACACAAGGGGAACGAAAAACGTGCGAGTAATCGTGCTATACCTTGAGATCAAGGCTTGCGGGTCGACAACAATTTTCGGGATCATTAAGTCATAGCCGCTTACAACCCCTTTGTCTGTCCTGGGAACCTTGACGTGCTTGTCGAACGAACCGTCCAAGAGCCCCATTATTGCATTTCTCTTTTCCTCATCCATATCCGTTGAAAACTCTTCAATCCCTGCTGTTGGCCTGAAATCGCTTGCGAAACGATAAAGGCTTGCCCCTGTGGGGTCCTGAACTAGCATGGGTCTCGAGCAGTATGTCATTATGGTCCTGATGGCAATACTGCCCCCAGCATTATAGCCTGCTTTGAACAGGTCTAGAATGGGAAAGTGGTCAAAGACCCGGGAAAAGTGTGTGCCTATTATCCAAAGCGGTATAACGTCATACAACCTTTCGTCTTCCAAGGCTATGTTCGTAACAATCCTTGATTTCACATGCAGATACAACACCGATAATTTGGCATACCGCAATTTTTTATGGTATTCTGGATAGTGCATGAGCAGTCCGATGTCATGTCTGCCTACCTTGCACCATTGCACCTTATCAATCCGGATTTCCGAGAAAGGAAGCATCCTCCACATCGGTATATGAACGGTTTCACCCGTCTTCGTGTCGGTTTGTTTAAAAAGACCGTACCCTGCCATCACCGGGATCTTTTCTCCATCGGTTGACACATAATCGTAGATCGGGTTTGCGATAGTCAGCTTGCCAACAAAATCCGAATCAATCTCCTGAACCTCTACATTAATCCCTCTTCTTTTGGCAGCTTTTATTGCCTCCTTTTTGACGTCATTTGGCAATTTTGGCAATTAAACATCACCTTTGACATCCTCGCATTCGATCAGTTTCTCCAAAACCGCTACCAGTGAGACAACCCCTCCGCCAGAGCCATGCCTGAAGCAATGCCAAGTATCAGTTTCAACATTAACCGCAAAGTTTGTACCCGTCTCGCTTCCATGGATTGGGTGAGAACCTCGGAGCCATTGCCCTGTACGCCTATATTGAGAAGGGTCAACGCCGTATTCTTCGAGAACCATGAGAATTTGCCCGCTACCTATCGGGATGCTTACTTTTACCCTATGCGTTTGACTCTCCCAGCTAACAGCGAAATCATGTAACGCATTTATCAGCTCAGTCTTCTTGACAGTGGCTATTGGCACGTCTCTGAATTCCTTTGAACCGTAAACTACGCTATTTGGGTGGACATTTCCAGGTCCCAATGCATATCCACCTTTCCCCTTAATGTATGCCCCTTCTTTGAGCGGAAGGCAACCAATAGGGCCTTCCTCAATGAAATAAGCGTACTGATAATGCCCCTCCTTGCCAGTACTCCATCTCATCGTTTCCGGAAGAGTTGAATCGAGAATCTGCTGAATTTCTTTAGCGTCAGCATCAATAAAACAGGCGAACCCAGTCGGACTTGTGAGCCCGTAATTACCACCATTATTCATCCAATTCCGGATCTCTGATGAGTTAAAGCTGTAATTTTTGAAGGTTTGCCAGTTTCTCTCAACTGCTTCTTTTCCGTGACGTCTAACTTTTACAAAACGGATGTTTGGGGCGTTGAGCTGCGTGATCAACCATGGGTTTACATTTACATTTTGTTCGGATGTTTTTCTGTTACTCTCAATAAATTGTGACATCATGATTGTCTCTCTAGATAACCTTTCAGAGATGTTTGTTCCGCAGTGTTCAATGCGGTATATGAATTCGCTTGAGTCCAACTTCCATTCTCCAGACCAGTGGACAATTTCTCCTCTATGGATGTAATTCTGGCATTGTAAGATTGATTGGATGAAACCGATCTTCTTTCTATGATCATGTTTAATTTACTCCTTTTTTTTCTTTCACTTGTCTTCTTGTATTTTTGCGTTGTTCCGTAATTAAGTTTTGAGTTCTTTGGGTGCGATCTTTATCAACCCTGATTTGTGCCCAAAGCTCGAATACCTTTGCCCAGCTCACTTAGGAATCACTCCTATCAACAAATCTCCTGAATCAAGAATCTCAAGTCTGAGATTGTCGCCTGCCTTGAGTTTGTGCATTTGAACCCACAACGCAGGAAGTATCACATCAAGCGAGTACCTGCCAGCACGACGTATTTTTCGGTCTCTTACTATTATTCTCATGTAGGGTCATGCAATAAAGAGTAGCAAGCGCTTAAATATATGCTATCTATTGAACATTATGGAAGAGAATGTTAATAAAGATAATATTAAAAATAGGAGAAGCCCTAATATTATTCGAGAAAGTTTATTAAATAAAATTAGGGATAACCCTAACGGCTTACGCTTCCTAGTGCTGCAAAATACCTTGAAACTTAGTCCCTCAGTGCTAAGTAGGAATCTTAAAATTATGGAACGAGAACTAAAAGTAATCAAAGAAAGCAATCTTTATCGTCCTTCGGGCGCTGATATTTCTCAATCTTTTCTTGATAGAGTCATTAAGGAGGTTGACCACTATCTTTTGAACAGATGGCGGAAACTGGCTAAAAAAGATGATGAAGAAAAAGTGTTGAAGATAGCACTTAGCGAAATCTTGCCTGTAGCAGGCCGCCCGGAAAGTTATGTCTATGAAAAAATAATCGATGATAAACAGCTGATATCCTTGCTTGATCTCCTCCAGCAGTTTGCAAACGATGGATCAGGACTCATCAATGAGTTTATGGAACCATTGGCGCAATTCATTGAAAGATATGTAAGGATCCAGGTCAGTGATGGAGAAAGTCGCTTAAATAGGGAATTGCAGAGATTATTGGAATCTATTGAAGAAGATATTTTCCGATCTACTGGCGCTGGTGAAAGCAGGATAGAATTACTTAAAAAGTCTGCATGGTTGCCGATATACAGATCACTTATCGCATCGAAATCAAACAAAATAATGAAGGTGTTTGCAAGGCTGATTCTGCCGGGAAAGTGCGAACAGACACCTAATGAGAGTGATCTATATCTTGAACCTCAGAAAATGGATACTCAACATTTATCCTCACTGAAGGGTTTAATTTATAATATGACCAGTTACAATGATTTACCAAATGACTACCCGGTTGAAGTGCTTCACCTTATGGCACCCAAAATATTTAACTGCGAGCTCGAATATGCAGGGAAATCTGAACATTACGCTTTGTTTCTACATGATTTGAGAAAAACAATTGAATTGCATTACAATGATAAACCTCAAGAAAAGCAGTGAGGCATTGAACTTTTGAGATGAGGCCGGGACCGGGAATTGAACCCGGGTCCGGGGATCCACAGTCCCCAAGGATATCCTCTACCCCATCCCGGCCACGCATTTCGGAATAGAGGCGGAATAATTATATTTTCTTGCTTT
>JAJZYV010000207.1 GCA_021797955.1 Thermoplasmata archaeon | reverse complement strand
TGCATTTTAAAATTGATCCGATGCATTAACAGGTTTCTGTATGAAATATCTGTCATACTCAATCTGTTGCTTCTCAGATACCGTTGTTGTCCTCTGATTACTATGAGTGGTTGCAGGTTGCATTGCCATTCCCATAAATAATACCACAATTACAATTGCCGTTATTGATAATAGAGCTTTTCTAAGTTCCATAGCACCGAAGTGGGGAGGGGTAGGATTAATAAAAATTCCTTGACACATTATGGCAATATCGCTCTCACCCTATGAGAATGTATAACATGTAAGGATTAGTTTGATGGATGATGACCCTTTCACATTTTTATGAAAATATGGAAAAGCTATATTTACTAACATCAGAGCACACATTCTCCCAAATAGAATATCATTAGCATGATGCGAGTACATGAAAAAGTTATATCGTCAATACTTGACTCTCGTTAGACTAATATTAAATTTCATAGAATTTTGTCATTCAAAGGAAATAAACCCACGATAACTTTCTCGCACTTTCTATCTTTTCTCTCATCATGTGGTTCGACTCGTCGAACGTAATTTATTAATGGATTCTAGAGAGCCTTTTATTATCCTTTGATATCTGGAAAACATTGAATAATTGAGTATCCTCCTCAAGGAATTAAATTTCCTAGCTTAGTAAGAACTCTAAAAATTAGGTCTAAGACTTATCACTAAAGTTTACCGCATATCCAGAACTTCAGACAGGAAAGATTATGGGAATAAGTGGTTAGTTTTATAAATATTATAGTGCTCGGGGTTCGAAGTAAAAATGAATAATATTCTGTTTGAAAGAGAGAGAGACCGAGATCAATGCGCTTAAACTAATCTTGATTTTGTTGATTTCTATGATGATGGCCATACCTATAATTCAACATGTTCAAAGTGAATATTCATCCACACCTGTGGAATCATATTCATATTACAATGAAATGGTAAAATTCATCGGTCAAAACGTTTTCATCGGATTTGGATATAACATATATCCAGTTTCATGGACACTGTTAAAAGAAAATTATGTTTCCCCAAAAAATGGGGTGGTTAACCCATTTACCGCACAAATAAACACTTCATCTCCCCTTATAAAACAGACATTCTCACACTATTACGTTAAGAGGATATCAACCGGTCAACAGAATTCTGCCATTATGGTGGAATGGAATAGCAATATTAGGATTGCTGAGATATTTACTTTTTTAAATAATTCAATAGATGCTTCCATATCAATTAAAAACATAGGTGTTTCATCTTTATATATGAGTGTATTTTCAATTTCTACAAATCATCATGCTCACGCTTCTGTTAATGGGCTTTCTCCGGAAGCTGTCAATTCAACCAGTGGTAATATCATTATACCTGGAAATGACAATCAGGTTTTCATTGGACACGTTTCAATAAATTGGGGTTCAGAATCATCTATATTTAGTATAGGAGCAATTCAAAATTCCGGAGGCAGAGACATACTCACCCTTCCGTTTAATGTTGGAGTCCTTTCTCCAAATGAAACATATACAATAGATCCAATTATTAGATCGGGGCCAATTTCGCCAATAGTCAGAATTCCAAGTCCTCCTCCACCTGCAACTTCTCATGTAGTATTTACCGAAAATGGTCTCCCTTCTGGTGCTGGATGGTCGGTTGTTTATGGTGGACAAATTCACACATCATCATCAACAACGTTAACTTTATCCAGTTCAGCAGGAACCAATAGCTTTTCGGTTGGCGCAGTTAGCGGACAAGGACAAATAGCGGAATATAAACCTTCTCCCGCATCGGGTTCTGTAGTTGTCTCTTCATATTCCACATCATATGTTTCAATAAGTTATACTGCAATAAAAGCCGTAACCTATGTTGTAACTTTTACCGAATCTGGGTTGCCTTCAGGTACTGAATGGACTGTCACAATTAACGGAGAAACACATTCATCCAGTTCCTCCTCCATTTCTTTCAATTTATACAATGGGACTCATTCTTATTCAATATCTACGCCATATGGATATTCAACTGGACAATCTTCTGGTTCTATTGATGTCAACGGGGCTGCAAAGAACATTGAAGTTAATTTTCATGCGCTTTATCCCGTGCAACTGACAGATTTGAACATAACATATTGCGAAATAGGGGCTAGCATCGTGGGGCAGCATGATTATAGCAGTTTATCTTATCTTATTCAAAAGCATACAACCACACAAAGTGGAGCCAGTTCCTGGGGCATAGTTTGCGGGGGAATCTATAATTTTACTGTGGCTGTCAATTATCATAATTCAAGCGGACCCGGTGTCTACTATATACCATATAATGTTGGGGGATACACTGTAAACGTTCCAGTTTACTATGGTGATATGCAGATTTGGGCTCTCAATTCAGTGTCAGGTCTAAGGCAGCTTATTGCATACAAGGCCGTTCCCAAGGGCAACGGAACATTTACTTACACTTTTCAGATAACACCCGGAGTTTACGGTGGGTTCTATGTATGCTTAAACAATAAAACTTCTAATTCCGAAGTAAATCAGGTAGGGCAATTTGACGTAAAAACCACTTTTATGAATGAACCTCCTTGTCTTCCTCCCAATGCAAATAGCATTGCGCGTTACTTATTTTATGAATGCGGGATTGCGGCCGCATCTTCTTCTGAGGTGTATAATTCCACGGGTTCAATGATCGGTTATTTGACAGAATCGGTTCAAGGTTTAAACATAAATTATACTAAAGGGCAGACCAGATGCATTAATTATGATTTTGGATTTTACAGCCCACAGAATAACGGGTTAAATGGGCACAGGAAATATGGGATTTTTTCATACAATCAGGCTATGGTGTTTAATGGGAATCAGGATCCAACTACTTATTCTTCTCATTGTCCATACATAGTCAACAATTATGGGGGTACAGCCACGCAAGGTGATTCCAACGGTGCGGCGACAAATGTATCAGAAGCCCTATATCTGGGGATAACTGCAGCACTTTCAATAGACCCTTATACTACAGTTGTTGGAGTTGCATTGGCAGCAATGTACCCATTCGTTTTTAATGAATTTAATTCTCCTCTATACCAATCAAAGCCTAATAATTTCTATTGCAACCAGACAGCAGTATGTAAGCAAATTTGGCTGTCGACGTCTGACTGTATTGAAACCGGTCCGAGTGTTTTACCATTTTTTAAAGTAATTAGTACTAGCAACGATAACGTCTCTCTAATTCAGGATGCTAAGGTATATTCTTTCTTAAAGGGACAGCCAAGTAGCTTTTTATCGTGGATGACAGATCTTAATTTCTTTACATATACAGTTAACACAAGGATAGTACCGGTAGATTTAACCCCGCCAATTGGAGTTTGCCAGTATGATCTGGTAAATTATACAAGCTCTTGGTCAGGTGGTCCAACCGGATATACTGGCCCTTCTTATTCTGTTGCAGTATCAGAGCCAATTTACATGGGACAGGTGGGATAAACATATGGACAAAACAACAAAGAAAAAGCTGGCTGCCATTTTTATTATTTTCACATTCTCTTTCACAGCATACGGTTTATATGATTGGACACATCATCCATATATTATGCCTCCTAAACCATTATATGGAATTGAATCAAACATTTGCAGGCAGGAATTGGTCAATGTTACACCATACGGAAATAATGTGGAAATAGGCATGGTAGGTGCGATTCTAGGATCATCCTCAAACAATTCTACGGATTTTGCCAATAGTGCAGGGAATATGGGAAATTTTGATGTTTGGATAAAAGGAGAAAACCTTCATGTTCCCTTCGATGCTGTCACACTTGTATTCAGCAATTTTAACATAGCTGTTAACGGAACAGTTTTTAGGAATTTCACTCATCCTTATGACAGACATGATATTCTTCCCAATCTCAACGTTTCTCAATGGTTCACCACACAAATGCCATGCGGGGCTTATTGCTTTAGTGTCTGGAACGGACCAGATCTCTCAGTTCTGTTTGCTAATGATATGGCTTATGGAAGTTTTACCTACTGGGTAAATGTCACCGTGATCCCAATATTATTCCTTGGCCCATACTATTTTCCAGTGAATCCTATCCCAATGTCCCTTGTATTTCACGAGAACTATTCTTATCCTTACTGGTATTATAATAATACAATACCCTGAAAATAGTGGAATAGATCTTTAAAACAATTTTCCTATCAATGCACTCCCCGCCATTCCATCGAACGCTTAAAGTTACAGGTTTCTTCAAGACATTGGATTATACTACTTCATGAATGGTCAAAAAATTCTCTCCGGTTATCATACCGGGCGAGGGCTTTCTGGCATGAGCTTTCCTAAAGTCATCACTTTCTGTCCAGGCCTTAAAATCTTCCATGGTTTCCCAGTAGGTAAGAACTATATATGAATCGCCTTTAATAGGCCGTAATATTTCATTCTTTACGAAACCTTTTCTGTGTTTCAGATTTTCATTGGTATTTGCAAATCTTCCCTCGAAATCGCTGGCCATTGATGGATCC
>JAJZYV010000206.1:3323-4506 GCA_021797955.1 Thermoplasmata archaeon | reverse complement strand
CAAAAAAGGGGGGCTAGTACTTAACAAAGAAGGTAAAGGAGAAGTTAAGCTTTCTGAGTACGATGTCGTGATAATGAATCCTCCTTTTACTAGACATGAAAGGCTTCCTAAAAAATATAAGGCCATCTTAGAAAAGAAGTTTTACAGCTATAGAAATTATCTGGATGGTAGATTGGGTCTTCACGGGTATTTTATCCTTCAAGCCGACAGATTTCTAAAAGAAAATGGGAAAATCGCTTTTGTGTTACCTGCCACTACCTCAAGGTTACAGAGTTTTGAAGGTATCAAGAGGCTACTCAATAATAGATATTGGATTAAGTTTATAGTCATAAATGGTGGAAGGTCGGCTTTTTCAGAGAGCACTAGTTTTAGGGAGATTTTGCTTGTTGCCAAAAAGGGTAAAAGGGAGGGCAAAACTACAATAGTAAGACTTGAAAAACTTCCTACAGATAATGAAAACGCGAGGGAACTAAGCGATTTGATACTCTCCAAAGGTGGGGATAATAACCTTACCTTTTGGGAAGTGGATCAAGAAGTAGCATTGGAAAGAATCAATTCTTTCCTTGGGGGAGAATCACAAATTGTAGAGAAATTCAATTTCATAGCAATGAAGGCTCAAGATAAATTGATAAAATTTTCAGATTTTCTCAGGAAGAATGATCTAAAGACTCTAAGAGGATTCGAAATGTTAAAAAAAGGGAAATCTGTTGCCACTAAACTCTTTATCGTTAATGATTTGGGACGAGCTTCTAAACAAAAAGATGAATGGTATCTGGTGGGAGAACTGGAGGATGAAATTGAAGTAAAAAATCGTTTCAATAATCAATCCCTCATGGTACCTAAATCATCTTTGAAACCATCTCTAAGGCGACTTTCCGGAGTTGGAAAGTTAGATATAACCGGAGAAACAGATTGGATTCTTTATCACGGATTCCCTGAATTTCAGACTTTTACAGACCAAATAGGAATATCTGATCTCTTGGCAATGGAGAAGGACTTGGTACCAAGGGAAACAAATTTCGTTTTTGCGAGAAGATTCAATATAACTGCTCCGGGCACTATGTCTATAGCTTATTTTTCGTCTGTGAAGTTTGCACCTTCCAAATTATTTTGGCTAGTGACTGGGCTGCATAATGTGGACGCTAAGATTCTTACCCTTTTTGGAATAGCACTTTCAATATCT
>JAJZYV010000206.1:0-3313 GCA_021797955.1 Thermoplasmata archaeon | reverse complement strand
GTGTCCGACTATAGATTTGGAGATTTCTTAACAATTAACCTTGACAACGTTTCATCTAACGAAAGGGAGGAACTCGAAAGGGTTTTTGATTCTGTGGCTTCTGTTGAGTTGCATTCCATCTTGGAGCGATATAGGCTGAATAATGAAGTCCAAATTAAAATAGACTTGGCAATAAGTAAGGTTCTAAATCTGGGCCTTGAAACTGCTGAGATTATCGACCTTCAATCTATAGTATATAACGAACTCTTAAGATTACGCAAAGTAATGGCGTAATCCATTTCTACCAGATAAATTGAGCAGAGTCACTTATAATCAACAGATAATGAAATGACAGACAAAGGCACGAATCTACAAAAGCTATGGTATTTCAGGCATTATTTCTTAAGCGCTACAAATTTAATCTTTTTTCTGTTTTCAAAAAACGTTACGTCATTTTCTTTGAATATCGTATCCCTTCCCATTATGACATAAGGAATCATATCAATTTTCTTTGGAACCAATATTAATCTATGGTAGAGTTTTAAGAATGTAGAGTTTCCCCTTCCAATCATTATTTCGTCAATGTCACATATGGAAGTTGCGAACTCTCCCCCTGCCCCGACTGCTTTAGATTCTCCATCTTCTGTAAGTTGTAAGGTGTTCGCCAATTCTATTGGGATAAACGTGTCCGTAGAGCCAGAATCTACTAAACCTGGAGTTTTCAAGGCCACTCCGTTGTGCACCAGTATGACGTTAACCATTGGAAGACGCACAATTCTGAGTTTACCATCCTCTACGTACTTGTAGTTTAAATAATTACAAGTGAAGGTAGGATTAGCTTTGGCCGCCATGGTACACTACAACACCATTACTTGATCCACTGGTACCTTCATTATAAGTGGGACACTATTAGGGTGGAGCGCTTTCGCTTTGTTATATACTTCAGATGCCGTTTTACCTTCGGCAACGATTTCTTCACCAACTACTGCAATCCACTTTTCAATATATTTCCCCAACTCATTTTCCATTGTTAAAATATAGTTGAATTCATTGGAGTTCTCGTCCTTTCGGTTGACTCTATTCTTAGGCATATATTTTAAACCTCTTTAACCAAAGTATACTTACGGCAACACACTGATGTCGCCATTATTAATCAAACATTGTGGTACGATCTAGTTATTATGTTTTCAAATCTATAAATATTAGAGTAGCTATTAAATATTTTCATTGAAATTTCATTCTATTTCATTCAATTCTCTTGATAATTATTTCGTTTTTCTTCATACAGAACCCTAAAATTTAACCTTCCCCTATTGACAATAATTCTGCAACCTCTTTAGGCAATGTTATTCTAAGAGATGATCCATGCCTTGAGGTTTTCGTTATATCGATAAGTTTCCCCTCACTACTCGTAGTAAAGCAAAATAGATTCAAAACCTTAACTCCGCAATCTTTTAGGGAATATATTAGTTCCCAGCAACCTGTCTATCTTTTCAACGCTTGAGGGTATCTCGCTCAGGGATTCCTTCTTCTCCCCGACTATCTTGTACACCTTAGAGAATTTCAGCAGTACATCCTTCACCGACAGCTTACTGGTGAGATCGGCGGCCCTGATCAGCACAAATATGCTGTAGTACATGTAAAGGGAAAGGAAAGAGACGAAGAAGTATCCTCTCAATGAATCATCATCACCCAGGTATGATTTGTCATTCTCAAGCTCATTCTTCATGGCATCGAATGCCTGCTCTATCTCCTCTCTCTGCTTGTAGAGATTGTATATGGTCTGGGGATCATCCTTCAGGTTGGAAAGGATGGATATCTTCCCGAACTTCATGTATTCAGACTGGAATTCATTCTGTTTTCTCCTGCCTTCTGCGATCATCCTTATGAATGTGGATGATTCCTCTGCCATGAGCATCTGGTCCTGGAACATGTATATCCTGAAACCATTCCTGTTGATGAAGCCGGATCTTATTCCCCTATCCCTGTAAACAAAGCTTGATCTCAGATCCATGCTGTAATCGATCATGTCCTGGTTCCTGCGGAGGGGCATTACAAATTTCATATCGGATCGCATGATCTCCGCCAGATCCTGCGACGAGAATCCTGTGTCAAGGACAAGAATGCCGTCGAAATGTATCTCATCAAGCACATTTCTCAGAGACTTTACATCCCGCACGGATCCCTCCAGCGGCCTGAGGAAAACCGGCCTGTACTGATCCAGATCGAAGGCAAGTGCCATGTTCACCTGCGGCAGGTATATGTGATCCGCGTTGTGCCCCTTCGCGGCAACGTTCAGGTTCTCCGACCTGGAGAATATGCTTGAAAGATCAAATGCGAGCTTCCTTGATTCCGTAATGAGAGACTGGAACAGATCCATCTGTGCGCCCATGTCTGATCCAGTATCCCTGAGGATATCCGTCAGCGTGTTTGATGATAGATGAGCTTGGATCTCCCTTGAAACATAGAGTTTCTCCCACCGATCCTTCACAGATTTCAGGGGAACAGGGTCCATTAACCGCACCACTGAAAGTGCATAGAGACCTGACCACCTGTCCGGGAAATATTTCTGAAGCCTTGCAATCAGATCACCGGACAGTGAGTAAACCAGAGTTGAATTGCCATATTCGTATATGGACCTGGTCTCCCTTCCCTTCTCTGTTATTCCATCCTTCGTTATCCGGCCAATGTAATCAGACACCTTGACTGCTTTCCTGGTGACGCGATCATATCTCGATGTCGAACGGTAGAGGTAGTAATTCCCATTGAGGAGCTTTGCCTCCAGGGGAACATTTCTCTTTTTTCTCTCTTCCTCAACAATCTTCTTTACCCAGTCTTCCAATAATCCCTATAGGGATTATAGATTAATAAGTCTTTGTGTCACGGAATGACGGAAATGTGGAAGGATCATGCAATCACAGAATTCTATTCCCTAAAACTTGCGATGTTAAGGTTCAAAAATTTAAATTATGGCATGTTACAAATAGAACGAATGATAAAAATTGCTAAGGCCATGGAGCGTTGGTGCCATTCTTGTAAGGACTAATCTCCCATGCGTGCGTATGTTATACATTATGCCAATATTGGGAAAATTTTCCTCAGTATTTCACAAACAAATGCCGTAATGGTGTTTATACATTAAATGCCGTAAACCGTTTTGATTTATTTTCCTTACACGTGCACGTAATACATTATGCAAGTATAGGGGAAATTTTCCACACCATTCCACATAAAAACGGTGTAGCACCATTTTGTGCCAAAACGGTGTAAAGAGCTTGAAGTTATTTCTCCCCGTGTGCGCATATTACTGCTCTTTGGAATGATTAATGCCTAT
>JAJZYV010000205.1 GCA_021797955.1 Thermoplasmata archaeon | reverse complement strand
GCTGATCTGAATAACGAGAAATTCTATTATATCACAGCAACAACAAAACCACAGATGGAATCACTCCTGAAACAGGGAGTGATACAGACAGAATTATTCACTGAGAAATTATGTGAGATCGTCCATGAAAAAATAAGGTACATATTACGCAGGAACCCTGTTAGAGCAAAGGAGATACAGGACAGCAGGAACAGAAAGATCGAAAAGATCAGGAACATTGCTGATGACAGAAATAAATACCTGTCAGAACATCCAAAGGCTGATGTATCAACAGCCATTGATATGATCAAGGAAAGAATTGAGAAGCTGAAGGTATCAGGTTTCGTCACAATAGAAGCCAAAGATCGTGCATTGACAGTAAAGATAGATGAAAAAGCACTGAAGGATGAATCATACCTTGACGGCTGTTATGTCATCAGATCCAATCTTCCCGTGGATCAGGGAAGCATGGAGACAGTACACAAAAGATATAAGGATCTGTCAAACGTTGAGTGGGCCTTCCGAACAATGAAATCTGATACCATCGAATTGCGTCCAATCCATGTGAGGAAAAAACAACGAACCAGAGCTCATGCATTCATTGTAATGATAGGATACCTAATAGAAAAATATCTGAGGGAAAAGTGGAAGGATATCAACATCACCGTTGAAGAGGGGATCAGTGAACTCTCATCCATAAACAGCATGGAGATTCAGGTTGGTGCAGTTAAATATACTCAGATACCACAAGCCAGGGAAATAGGATCAAAACTCCTTGATGCACTTTCTGTAAAACTCCCAAAGGCAATCCCATACAGCAATATTCAGATAACCACGAGAAAGAAACTGGAACTTCAACGGAAGAAGTAGAAAATCAGCCTATTTCTGTGTGGTTGTTCCATAATATTTTCGTGGGAGTTCCGTTATAACATAAACTCTCTGCCCATTGTACCTTCCGGGAATATCTCCCTTTCCGGATGTGCCGATGGGGGTTACCGTTCTTTCTAGGAATCCTTCAATCTCATCCTCTTGCAGTATGAGTTTTCCATTATCCCGCTCCAGTCTTCTCACCATGTATATGGTTATCTTCAGATCACTTTGTAATCTTTAGTTACATAAACATCCATGTTGTCAACGCCAATTGAATATTTTCCAAAAACGGCGAAGTAAAAGTTTCCAAAATCGCCAACTAATTCTTTCCACTTTCCATTATGGAAGTGGTGATTTAGCTGTTCGACGCGGAAGTGTGGTATTTGATTAGAGAATAACGTGACAAAGGAAGCCATAATAGTGGATGTGCGGGAGATTGGGAGCACTGCCACACTGCTCTCAGAGGCTGGCGTCGTGCAAGATGCATTGGCGGAATGGTTTTCAATTAGAAAAGGCGATTAATGGAAAGTCTAAATACGGGTAACCGTATATACGGTTAGATGGCTAAAACAAAAATAACTGTTTCCGTGGAAAGGCAGGTAGTGGACAGTGCGAAACTGGCTTTACTAAAAAAAAGGAGAACGCTCAGCGACTACATTGAAAACTCACTTCGCTCCCTTTCCACATCGGAGTTCCTGAATAACATATGCAGGGAACTTAACCTCGATTGTGGATATATAAGCGGGGAGGACGTGGAGAGGAAGAGACCGGATCTCACGAGCAAAGTCCATTCGGAAACTATTGTCAGGGAAATACGAAATGAAAGAGTCTCGCGTCTATCTTGATACCAGTATACTGGTCAAGAGGTACGTTAAAGAAGAGAACAGCGATATAGCTGACAGCTACTTTCATCTGGTTCAACAAGGAGATGCTGTTATTTGTCTTTCCGAGATCAACCTAGGCGAGGTGGCAGTTGTTTTCGACAAGTACTCAAGAAAAACTGGTATTGACGCGAGAGCCCGGCTCCAGACAATGCTCAGCGAACTAATAGGTCTTGAAAGATCCTCGTCGGTTGAAATACATCCTGTAAGCAGTCGTATAATCCAGAATGCCATTAAAATAGTTCTTGAACATCACATATACATCGTTGATGCAATTCATCTGGAAACCTGTATTGATACCGGGAGCACTGTATTCTGTTCCGCTGACAGAGAGCTTAATGCAACAGCCAGGAAACTTGGCATAGAAACAGCTTTGTGATGACTGCATTACCCATTCATTTTTTCTGACAGGATCGCGATCATACCACAATGGTAACATAAGAGGAAATGCGCGTACAAGGCCCCTACTCGAACCTATCATTCTGTCAGTATTCCCATAAAACATTAATCAAATCCCGACCGGTCTACTCTACGAACTTTGTCTGTATTTGGTTTGCTTTAGATTCCTGGATTTTCTTATAAGGTTTACGCCTTGATTCCAACCAGAGAACGTCATCATAGTATTCCCGTTCTCTTCTGATCAGACCATTTTCAAACTCAAAAATATCAACTGATCTTCCTGATAATAATTCTAACTTTGCAATTACGATTCCTTTTTCCATATCTGAAACCAAGTTTAAAACCTTGAATTTTTCATGAATGTTTCTATAGGCTCTTATCATTGTTTTCACATAATCACCTTTTCCAATCACAGTTTCTCTCATAGGGGGACCGTAAGAAATCCACTCCACATCTTTCGAGAGAAACGTTTCGTATAGTTTCCAATCACGGTTGTTCTCTGCATTGAAGAACTGTGTGATCTTCTCTTCAAGTTCATTTTTTGGTTCTATATTTATATCCCCGACTAAACATTACAAACTACGTCAAAGTTCCTCAAGAAAGTCCCTCACATTTCTCACCTTTCCGTCCTCGGTGTCCAGCTTACTTTCACTTATCTGATTCAGGACATATCTATTCAGAAGGGTTTCCATTGTGGCAATCAGACTCTGAATAAATATACCAGGAGAGCAATAGACCGACTTACGAATCATAAACGTTCCTCCTATGGCCTATTTTCAATACCAGAATTATCAATCTTTCCTTATCAAGATCCATTATCACTCTATAATCTCCTGCCCTCAGTCTGTATCCTTCATAACCAACAAGTTTCTTGACATAAGATTCCGGTCTTATCCTGATCCTCTCCAATGCTGAGATTATTCTCTGCCCGGTTTCTCTATCAAGTTTTTTCAATTGCTTAAGGGCAAGATCGGAAAATACTACCTGATAGGTCAAAAGCCCAGTTCCTTCTTAACCTCTTCCAGGGTATGGTACTTTCCTTCCATGATCTCCTGACGGGCCTGAGCAATTTCCTTCTTTGTTTCTTCATCTAGTTCCAGTGAGTCTTCAATGAGATACCAGATTACCTCTTCATAGGTTTCTTTATCATACAATTTGCGTTTAGATAGTTCTTTTTGTAACTTCTCACTTATCTGAATTGTTGTAGGCATTAACGATCACTATATTATACTATAACCCACCACAGTATTTATTATTTATGACCTTAGGAAGAGCTCATATTGGAACCTTTCCATATAAGATTCTCTGTATTCACTGAAACCATTAATCAAATATCGACCTGATCTCGCACCTGTGAGAAATTGATCCTTCCATATCTGGAAGGTTGAGGGAGATATTGCATATTTTCTGCATATCTCAGATATCGACTGGTTGGTGGAAAGTGATTCAAATATTATGTTATACTTCTCCTCAACGGTATATGACTTCACTGCCATGTTCATGACACCTCCTGAATATTGAAAAACATTACTGCCTGAATAGATGTTTTTCCATGAAGGCACATGAGATTTGAAAACCCCTCCCTCCTTGACCTCCCACCCCTATAATAATATATTAATATAAATATACAAACCGATACTATATTGTGCAAGTTTAAACTGGGGCAATCCAATCTGTATCTCTTATTGAGAGTGGATTGAATCTGTTGTGAAGGATTGGTAAAAAGGTCAATTGATCATGATACGAAGATCAGGATATTCCCAATTCTCTCAAAACTGATGTGATTGAATGTCTTTCATTGAATGGTATTCATCACAGTTCTGTGAATATCAAAGAAAAGTGATCTAATATCCTTTCCCTCTTCAACAAGCGTTCTCCAATCTTTTTTTTAATGGCAAGATTCTCCTGTGTGATTTCCCCTATTACATCCTTGAGTCTTGTTATTTCCTGATCCTTTTCATTATTTATTCTATCCTCGTCAATCTTCCTTCCCCTGTTCTCAAATATCTCAGGTGCATTGTTGATTAACTGATCCTTCCAGTAATAGAACCTTGCAGGTCTGAGATCATACTTCCTGCATAATTCGGATACCGTAATGGTTCCTGAAATACCCTCTAGAACTATTTTCAGTTTCTCTTCCGGAGTATATATTCGATTCGCTGTCATTTATAAGGCATTGAACAACATGGCTCATATTTAATTTCGCTTTTTATCCGAAGATGTGTGAAACATTTGTAAAGTCCACTTTGGATCGATCTATTTTACATGACTCTATTCTATCAATTTACTGGAAAGCTCATTTAGTGTTGAATTACAATCCATGCTATTTGAATGAATTTGGTTTGACAGCATCTAAGAACCATATATTTTTTGCCTGAATA
>JAJZYV010000005.1 GCA_021797955.1 Thermoplasmata archaeon | reverse complement strand
CGATCCCAACTCATCTCAATTTTTTTCCAGAACCGGGGGGTTTAGAATTATAAGATGTATAACTCCTCCTGAAGTCAAAAAAGTCAGTATCTCGCAAAGGGGGAATCGAAAGAAACGCAGTGAGTTTAATTACACTTCTAAAAGTTATAATATTTTTGAATTTCTCAGCAAAAGTGACAGCGATTATACATTTTGTGATGAAAACAATCGAATATTTGGTCCATTTTCAATACCTGATTACAGGGAAGCAAAGAGATTTCCCGAGATCATTTATCAAATATTTCCAGATAGGTTTAACAGGATTGGAAATCGTGATGCTGAACTACAAGAATGGGAAAAACTTCCAGAAAGAGATTCCTTTTACGGAGGAAACATAAATGGCATTATGGAGAAGGTTTCCTATCTGAAAGAACTAGGAATTGATCACCTATATCTGACACCAATCTGTAAATCAAAAAGCAACCACAGATATGATACAGATGATTACTTTAAGTTAGATGAAAGGTTTGGAACACTTGAGCAGCTAATTGAATTATCAGATTCACTTAAAAAGTGCAACATATCCATGATTCTGGATATGGTTTTCAATCATACCTCTATATATTTCCCAAAATTCAAAGAAGAGTTAAATAAGAAGTTACCTGGTAACAAGAGCTGGTATAAGTTCATTTCAGAATGCGATGAGGGAATGCGGTTACGGTGGCCGGTAGAAAATGGTAAAAAGAAGGCATTATACGAGTCTTTTAAGGACTATGGGGGTATGCCAAAACTGAACCACAGAAATGAAGAAGTTAGAAACTTTATGTTAAAGGTCATGGAATTTTACTCTGAACGTATCAACGTTTCCTATTTGAGATATGATGTGGCAGATTCAATAAATCTTCAAAGCATTAGGGAAACTCTTCTCAAGTTTCGGAATAAGTTCCCGGAAATAGGGCACATAGCGGAAGTATGGTGTGTATCGGATATTTTCTTTAGGTTAGGTTCCTACACATCATCGATAAATTATCATTTGAGGGATTTGATCATATCACTGCTTCGGAAAAAAATAGGACCAAATAAGTTGAATAGTGAGCTACTGAAAATGCGGTTCATACTGGGTGAAGATGTATTCAATAGAATGATGAATATTGTTGGTTCTCATGATACGCCAAGGATCGGCACCGTTCTTGAAAGTAAAAGCCTTTCCCTCTGTGCTTATTCGCTATTGATGATTATGAACGGAATGCCGAGCATATACTATGGGGATGAATTGGGGATGGAAGGCGGACCTGATCCAGATTGCAGAAGAACGATGGAATGGGATAAGGTGGACTCAGATTTTCATAAGATATTCAAGAGTGTGATCAGTTTCAGGAGAAACAACTCGGCTTCATACAATGGTATAATGAAATTCAGAAGAAGGAGAAGTGGAATAATTGAAATTCTGAAGTATAATGAAAATCAAAAGTTGGAATTTAATCTGAATCTGGGAAATGCAAATATTAGAATCAAAAGGTTCAAAGAAGAGCTGACGAACTCTAAATCAGAGAACATCAGGGAAAATATTATTGCACCTGAAGAATTCCGGCTTATTATTGTATAATTTTTGAAGTTATACTGGGGTCAAACTGAGCAGTAGATAAACAAGAAGTTTTTCAAATCAACTCTTCTTGGTATTCTTTCCTTCCATGCTTATACACCAGTTCACCTGAGTTTGTATCAAACAAATAAACGAATTTTGGATCAATTGAAACGGTGGACTTATCCCCCAGTACCAATTTTGAGCTAGCCACATCCTGCCTGACAATTGTATCCCCATTCTTTGTCTTGAAATATTCATACACACTCTTACCAAGATTTTGTACAAGACTAAGCTCTACAGGGATGCCATCTTCGCCCAGTTGCACATCCTCTGGCCTTATACCCACTTTGACATCTCTCGGTGTGCTCCTCTCAGTATGAATATCGGTAATCTCCACCGAGCATTCTTCAATTTTCAGGCAAGTCTTTCCATCCATGACTGAAATCTCCCCGGGAAGCATATTCATTGCCGGGTCACCAAGGAAGGTTGCAGAAAACGTATTTACAGGTAGTGTATAGAGATCACTTGGATTCCCCATCTGAACAATCTTTCCGCCATTCATTAGACAAGCCCTGTCTGCAAGTGTGATAGCTTCTATCTGATCGTGTGTGACGTAAACGGTCGTCGTGTTGAATTCCTTTTGCAGCCTTTTAAGCTCAACTCGCATCTGGCCCCTGAGTTTCGCATCTAAGTTGCTCAACGGTTCATCCATCAGAAAGAGGCTCGGTTCTCTAACTAAGGCTCTTGCAAGTGCAACCCTTTGCTTTTGCCCTCCGGAAATTTCTCCGGGTTTTCTGTCGAGCAATTCGGAAATTCCGAGTGTTTTTGAAATCTGTTGGCTCTTATCTTCCATCTCACTTTTTGTCATCTTGGATATTTTTAGGGGAAATTGTATGTTGTCCCGTACTGTCATAAATGGGTAAAGCGCGTAATTTTGGAAAACCATTGATATATTTCTCAATTTCGGAGGGAAATTAGTAATCTCCCGCTCATCCAGGAAGATCTTTCCTTCATCAACGGTTTCCAATCCCGCAATCATTCTCAACGTGGTCGTTTTCCCACATCCGCTCGGGCCAAGTATAACAAAGAACTCTCCTTCTTTCACTTCAAGACTAACACCAAGAACACCGAAATTTTTTTTGAATACTCTAACTATATTCTGTAAAACAAGTTTCTCCATCCAGTATCTTATAGTGATAGATTTTAACTTATATCAGTTTTTCGTAAATCTAACTATTTTAAGTAGTAAAATAAATATTTTTAAAAAATGTTAGATAAAAATTATTTATATGTAGACAGGCTGAATCCAGAAACGAGGTATCTCTGAAAAATAAAGAAGATTACGAATATGGGGATTCCCATCAGGACAGAAAAAGCAGAGTATGCTCCGTAGTTCACTGTGATATTTCCCTGCGATACAAAATACAAACCAATGGCCATTGTGTAAAGATTCTTTGATGTTATGAACTGACCCGCCAGTGCATAATCAGTATAGGGACCCATAAACGCAATAAGCATCGCGAATATAATCACAGGTTTTGACATTGGCACCAGTATCCTGAAGAGTGCAGCTCTCCTGCTCAATCCGTCTATTTGGGCTGCTTCTTCATAATCCCTTGGCAAGTTATCCACATAGTTCTTAATCAGATAGGATGAATATATCAAAGCCCCAGCGGAGTATGGTATTATCAATCCAATATAGGAGTCAAGCAGACTCAACTGAGAGAACATAAAATAATAAGGTATAACCATCATCGTAAAAGGAAACAGAGTTAGGATTAAGAGCATATATAGAAGTGTATGTTTCAATGGTATATTGAATCTGGAAAGTGCCAGTCCTGAAGTTATGGACAGGAACACTCCGATGACTGTTGAAACTCCTGTAAGTATCAGCGTATTTTTAAGCCATAGCCCGAAGGGATGATGGAAAAGTATGCTGGTATAATTAGAAAAAGAACTGTTACCACTTGGAACCAAGTCGCTTAGGCTCGCCTGTGCCAGTGATCCTATGCTGTTTAACGAAGTTATAAACACATAATATATTGGAAATACGGCAAATATTGCAAACAGGATCAGTATGACGTGGGAAACTATTCGTTTCACTATTTTTATCCTTTTGTAGTAGTTGTTGAGCCTGTGTACATCTTTCATCCTATTTTCATTTTTACTAAATAATCTATTCTCCATCTTTCACCTCAATCCAATATGGTCATCATTTTTGTATAGTGATTGGCCACAACGACAAAGACCAACAGAATCAAAATTGATATTACAGCATATGCAGCGCCAAGTGAGAAGTTGGAGTAAGAGAACGCTTGTAGATATGAGTATGTAATAAGTATTTCTGTTGATATTCCAGGTCCGCCCCCAGTGAGCAGGAAAGGAACATAGAAATTATTCCATGTGAATATGAAACCAAATATCGTGATAAATGCTATCTGTCTCCTCAGCAACGGTAATGTAACACTCGTTAGCGTTCTTAGGGTTCCGTACCCATTGATCTCAGCTGCTTCATACAACTCCTGTGGGATGCTCTGGACTGCCGATGTATACACAAAGGTATAATATGGAAACGACAACCAGAAATTTACTAAAATCAAAGAAATCATAGCATATTTTGGTGAGGTTAGCCAGTTCAGTGACTTGAATCCAAGTATATTGAGGAATTCATTTGCCACTCCACCAGAATATGCAAGCATGTTTGACCAGACGAGAATGGTAATGAACGCTGGAAAAGCCCACGGGAAAAGGTACATAGTCCTATAAATTGTCTTCCCTCTCATTTTCTTCTGATTCATGATTAAAGCCAGCGCAAAACCTGCAGGAACCATAACCACTGTGCTTCCAATGCTCCAGACAAGTGTATTTCCAATCACTATCCACAGATCTGAGCTATTGAAGATATAGATAAAATTAGCCAGACCTACAAACCCGTAATGGAAAAAATTTATGGAATTAAAGTCCGTCAAAGAGTAATACACGCTTTCAAAGATGGGGTAAAAATCCAAAAAAACAAGCACTATAATTGCGGGTAAAACGTAAATAATACCTTTCCACTCCAACTTCTTTTTTCTCACCTTATAATCTATCGATTCTACCATAATACTCACTTCAAAAATAAAAAAAAAGAATTAAATTATTTTTTCTTTCTTGAAATATATACATAACTGGCTACACCGGCAACAATGACTACTATGGCTACGATTGCCAGTATTTCATACAGGCCCACGTTTATGGATGCAGGTTTCGCTGATACCTGGTTGATTTCGTTTAACACTGCTTTCTGGAAATCGTTCATAACCTGAGAAACATTGTTTGTTCCGTTGTCATAAAGATTGCCAACGTAGGTATGGAAGTTTGGCCAGTAAAAGTTCATATTGACAAATCCAGGCTGTGGCATTGTGTGGTTTTCCTGGTCAAGCCATCCTTTTATCAGAGGATCGTTGTTTGAGTGAATTGATATGTAGTTACCAGCACTTGTGGAAGATGGAAAGTCTCCAGCCTTATCGAATAGATGAATCTGAGCAGTCGTGTTTGTTTCCATTTGAATGAACTTCAACGATGCCCATACCTGTGATGGGGTTATTCCGCTAGCCTGTGGCGATGATATGAAATATCCAATAGATCCCCACAGAGGCGTTGGCCAAAATCCAGTTGCATTATTGAATGGCAATGCAGTTACACCAAGGTTTGAGCCCAGATAACTTGTATATGTGCTCTGATCCCATGGACCATCGATCATGAATGCGCTTTGATTATGTTCAAATAAGGGTATTTGCTGTGCCAT
Source organism: Thermoplasmata archaeon (assembly GCA_021797955.1). The sequence continues at coordinate 18,486 of JAJZYV010000005.1, read as the reverse complement.
ACTTGTGAGGCCGGATGGACCCACTTTGTAGTTGTATGTAAGATTGTAAAGGAAAGAAATGGCATTTATATCGGCTGTTGAGTTAAGAACTGGTAGTTGATTTTTGTTGAATAGTGTTCCGCCAAAGGCAGGGAACCATGCTGCTGATCTGTATCCGTAATTTGTACCCAATCCGTATGCAAGTCCCCAGACACTTGTTGGAGAACCTGACGGATTAAGTGTTGTGTTATGGGTAACATTCTCTGCATCCCTGATCATCTGGTAAACCGTTTTTGGTGCTTTGTTGACAAATTTACTGTTGTAATAAAGACCAACACCGTTTGTGTTAACCGGTATTCCATATAATGAGCCGTTAGAACTCCAAGCTGTAACTGTTCCCTTGCTGAAACTGTTTATGTAACTCTGATTCAGATATTGGTTGAGAGCTAAGACGGCTCCGCTTGCGTAAAGCACACCTGCGTTATCACTGCTGTCTCTGTAGACATCGGGAGCTTTTCCTGCGTGGGCTGCACTAACATAAGTCGTTGAAGCAACACCAACTGCAGGGCTGTCCTGTACAGTCACGTTGGGGTACACTTGCTCAAAGTAAGCAAGAGTTTGGTTAAAAACAACGGTTTCCCCACCGGGTGAACCAGATCCCCAAACTGTAATAGTTACACTCTTCCCCGATGTGGCACTGGGAGTTGCCAAACTATGCGAAGCATAGGTCGGCTGATTGTAAACTGACACAAATGCTGTCAGAACAAACAGTCCAACCACCAATAAAACAGAGATCGCCTTAAGATTTTTTCTCAGGCCACCTCTATTTAAACCGCTCAAATTCGATTCACGTTTACTATTTGACATAATAACACTTCCTGTGGATATGATCTTATGCATTCATAAACCTTTCTAATGCTTATACTATTTCAAGTAGTTTTTTTATAGTAATGAAACATCTCTTCGAAATCAATATAAAACAGAGACAATTTGAGAACATAAAAGATTCTTATATTGATATCGCGAAGGGTGAAATTAACTCACGAAATTTAAGATTAAGGCAAAATATATCCCCAATAAAATCCGGGATTATACGGCTAATTCTGACGATGTAGTACAAACCACGGCAAATCTTTCAGTAACGGATGGGCTATTCTGGGCCATCTATTCAAGCATGACTGCACCTTTTGTGATTCCCCTTGCGATATATCTGTTGGGAGAAAATGCTCCAGTGGGTTTTATCACAGGCTTTCCTCTCTTAGTGGTTCCTGTAGCTCAATATCTTTCCAGATATTTCTCACGCAAAGTGAACGATTTAAAGAAATTGACATTTTACACAACGCTGTTTGATAGAATATTATGGGTTCCAGTTGTATTTCTTGTATTTGTGCATGGGCAGTTACTTGCTTACATGCTGCTCATAGTGCTTCTCACCGCAAGAACCTTTTTTGCCTCATTCAGTGGCACTACGTGGACTCTTTGGGTTCCAGGTGTGATTCCATCTCATAGGCGGGCAAGTTATTTTGCGTTCAGAAATTTTATAATGAAAATTTTTTCACTAGTCGGATATGCGCTGGCTCTTGGAATATTTTTGGGAGTCAAAAGTGAACAGATTGCATTCATAACGGTTTTTCTTTCCGGTGCTCTGATTTTTTCCTCTATTTCACTATTGATAATGAGGAGAATTGATCCCTATTCAATTCCGGAAATCGAGAAGAATCACGAAAATAAAACATGGACAAAATCTTATCTAAATTTTGTTACGTTTGCCCTATTCTGGGGAATTGGATATAGCATGATCCTTCCATATTTTCAGCTTTATCTTATTTCTCCTGCTTATCTTGGTCAGACAGAAATTTTCTATACATTTGTATATATTGTGATATCCATTTCGTTCATAACTTCGCAAATTTTATGGGGGAACTTTGCTTCAAAATATGGAAATTTCAAAATCATCATATTCAGTTCCTTTTTAAGCATTGTATCTTCGGGGCTGATCCCCCTTGCACATAGCACGATAGTGATCCTTTTGCCCACCATACTTTACGGAGTCGGGCAGTCAGGTGTTACACTTTCTTTTTTCAATGAAATGCTTAACAGATCAGACTCTTCGAGAATAAACTCAATATCGATGTACAATCTTATTCAGGCAATATCCATAGGGATCGGACCAATCCTGGCGAATTTTTTAATTGAAACATTTAGATTCAGTATTGTCGCAATCTTCGGAACATCAGTCACAGTTATGGTTTTTGCTCTAGCCTATTTTACGTTGACCGATTTGTCTCATGGGGAAAGAACATAACATCTTCAGATCGCTTTAGTTTCCAAGGTTCCACAATATGTTTTACACCTAAAAATCAATGATTTGGGAATACTATTCTAAGTTTATTCTTCTTATTCCCAAGTAAATAAGTAGCGATGATATCCCAACTATACTCGTCAAGAATAATAATGGGGATAAATCAAAGATGTTCAAGTGATTGTACATAATCACTCCCTGTATCGGCGACTTGATTAGATAGTTGTTAAAAGATTCCACATTCAGCACCGGAAGCACACTAGAAAGTATGTTATAAGTCCGAATGCTTTCCAGGATCGGTTTAAAGAGATATCGGTCATTTCCATTAAATATGAAAGATGAGAAATTTACAAATATTAAAAGCGCTTGGCCTATTTCGTCCAATATTGGGTATGCAAAAACAAGGAATACAGTAACGAAAAGCCTCGGCCAATTTTTTCCAATTGAGTATGAACTTACAATTGTGTAAATTGAAACAAAGACCAGGTACGCAGCTACCACCAGCAAATAAACATAAAGCATTGAAATTAAAGAAATCTGAAACCTGTACCCAAGATCGAAATATAAAAACGAACCAACCATTCCTAAAACTGTAAACAGGGAAATAAGGATGAAATTGGAAACTATGTTGAATATTACCACTCTTCCCCTTTTTTCCGGAAGTGAAATGTAGCGCTGAATTGCGCCGTAATTGAACATTGAAACATAGGTGACCAAAGTTTCTATAATGACGATAAGGAGTAATATTTCTGTAACTGGAAATGTCACAAAATTTGAAGGAGTGTTGAGTGTCTCAAAAACTATAGGGTTAACAATCGCGATACCATTAAAGCCTGGGAACATGCTTCCAATCATCCGCCTCCCGGACATATAAAAAGAAACATTAGACGCTTCATTGAACTCTTTTATCTGTTCATAATTTCTATCCACATACAGTTGATTTTTAGAAATAACTGTCAGGTTCGTTATACTGTAATTCGCATTTTTATTCTGTGGGTTATACATTTTATAGCAAATTGATAAATTTGAGTTGTTAAGTTCATTGCTATAAAACACTGGTGTATCTCCATAATAGCCTAACTGATAAGATGGCAGAAATGCAGCATTAAGGATTGATTCATTTGTTGCATTTTTGCTCGCGGAAGACTGAATTCCAATAGATGTGAAATAAAATGTTTGATATTCAGCTGGAATTCCTGTCTTCAGACTTTGATTAGTCAGACTATAATTACAGGTTTGAAAGGAAATAACTGCAGAATTTGTCCCGTCAATTTTTTTGGCTTGGTTGATTAGTTTGGTCTCATTTACGGAAATTACCCCTTTGCTATTGGTAGTGCAATTCAGACGAATTGGTAGGCAATTTATGAACGAAATGGTTTTTACACTTATCTTGCCATTCAATGATACTGCACTATTGGCTTGGAGGTTAAGGTGATGGTTCAATAGCAGAAATTCAACCGGCTGAATTCCAGATGAGCTCTGTGCAGTATTTATTTCCCCCAAAAAAAATAGATTTTCGTTACTCGCAGGAATTTGAGCGTTTTCCTCGTATAATGCGGGTAAAATCAATATGTTTACGAGAATTAGAACAATGATTACATTGAGCTTCAGTTTTGACTTGATCGCATATTTAATTCCCTTCAAGACTTTCATTTCTTAACCTCTCAGTCAAGCGTACCTAATATTCGCATGCTATTAAATTATTTTACCCAGATGAAATAGCATTAGATTTTAATTTTCATCTGTTTCTATTTATGCTTCTTTCTTTATCAAAGCCGTCTGGGTATCGTGCCTTAAGTTTTGCAACATTCATTCGAGCAATCTCGGAAGGATCAACTTCAAGGATTCTTGCACCTTCAAATATATACCACAAAATATCTCCAAGTTCCTCTATTAGCTTATCCTTATCGAGGGCATGTCCCTGAAAAAGATGTTTTTTCAATAGGTCTGCGAATTCACCAGATTCTCCCGTAAGACCAAGTGCCACCATTGTAATGTTACTTGGACCTGGAGAAGTCCTCTTTTGCTCCTCAGAGTATTCCTCAAAATTCATATGCGAAAATCTCATAGGGTTAATAATCCTTATCGCCCCAACTTAGTATAATTGGTCAAAGTAATCATTCACTATCGGAAATGATTTTAAGCATAAATTCAATATCCAATTATGACAGACGAAGTGGATCCATCAAGAAGAGGGTTTCTTAAAGCCATTGTTGGGTTATCGGCTGTGGCTGCAGTTGGAGGCCTGGGAAAGGGAGTGGTCCAAAATTTGATTTCACCTGCCGTTGGTTTAACTAGTTTTCCTGAGACCCAGTTATATTGGAACGATCCAAGCAGTCCAAATAGCAGTCCAGTGCCTCTGAAGGCAAGCACATTCCCTCCCGAATCAGAAGGTGTTTGGATATACTATTATCCCCTTTCAGATGAACCAAATTTTTTGATCAGATTCAAGGATTCAGTTGACCCATGTTCAGTGACCATAGAGGCCACAGGTCAAAAATACACTTTTACTGGAGGAGTTGGACCTGCTTCAACTGTGGGCGGTGTCAGCGTTGCTGCAAACTCAATAGTATCATACAGTGCAATATGCCAGCATTTAGGCTGCATAGCACCCATCATCCACTACTATGCGCCAGCCACAATGAATACTCTGCCATTATCTGTTCAAAACACCATAAAAACACAATATAATACAGAACTTTATGCCAACGGCAGTTTCATACGAGGCGTAATTCACTGTAACTGCCATGGCAGTACTTATGACGCCTTCAAGGGAGCAGGAATCATTACGCACCCGACCGAAAGACCATTGCCATATGTGAGTTTGAAATATGACGCATTGACCGATGGTCTGTATGCCAAGAAGCTTACAGGTCCCGTGGTGTTTGGGCACCCGTCAGATTTAACAGGCGGACATCCCATATCCAATCTGAGGAAAGCAATGGTGACAAAAATCGCCACAAATTAGGTGTATATATGACTTTGGAAGACCTAAAAAGAAACCTATCAATTAAAAATGTCCTGGGAGAAGACCCGTTAAAAATAGACGAATTGCCGTTGGCAACAGTGCCGGATTACATGAGAAAAAAGGGAGGTTTTTGGTACTGGACGGGAGCACTTATATCAATGGTATTTATTTATCAGGTAATTACGGGCCTGATTCTGCTTTTATACTATAATCCAGCGAACGCATATGCCTGTACCGAATATGTTCTGAGAAATGTTCCTTACGGGGAAATTATACTTACAACTCACCTTTACGGTGCCTATGCAATGGTTGTCCTGGTTTATCTTCATATGTACAGGAACTACTTCAATGGTGCATATAAGAGACCAAGAGAACTTCAATGGATCACCGGAGTAATACTTCTTACACTCACCATAGGGGTTGGGTACTTTGGCTACTCAATGACTGGGGATGTACTTTCTGCCGACGCGACTGATGTGGGAAGAGGAATGGCACTGGCAACTCCCATAATAGGTAAAATAGCAGAAGAAATTATGTTTGGAAATGGAACAAATACTTCCCTTTTCATCAGAATGCTTGGATTTCACATAATCTTAGCAGCACTAATAGGGGCGCTTTTTGGGTTCCATTTTTACCTTGCAGAAGCGAATGGAATGATGCCTTCGCAAAGGGAAGCCAATTACAAGGCTCCTGCAGTAGACAAGGACAAACCAGAGTACAAGAAATGGTATCCTTACAACTTAATGTTCATGATCCAGCTGGCGGCATTTACATTTGGAATTGTCATTTTCTTACCATCTGCAATAGATGCCCTAAGGGCGACACATATGGCTGTTCCAGCACTGTTTGATCCCTATCCACAAGTTTCTCCAACATCTTCACTGGCACCTTATGTGCCCCCGTATCCACCATGGTTTTTGCTTTTTGTCTACAAAGCGCTGGACTTCAAGTTCTTCAATGCTTTTGGGGCAATTTCTCCCTTGGTAGCCTCAGGCGTATTTGGCGGAATACCCCTTATTTACTTCATTCTTGTTCCGTTCCTTGACAGATCGAATAACCTGCATCCCCTATCTAGACCTGTTTTTACAGCCTTTGGAGTACTTGGAATAATATACATGGCAATTCTCTCACTTTGGGGAGTAATGGCACCGGGCATACCTATTAGCAACATAGATGTGATTGCTGTACTAGTACCTCCGTTCATAATAGTAATGGGTTTCTTTTTGGCTTTCGGCAGATTATACAAGAAGGGGGTATTCAAGCCAAATTTAGCAAAATTAACCGGGTCATTCGTCATATTTTTGATCCTCTTATCGCTGGGAATATTCGAATTTGCTCTGCAAATAGGAAACGTAATGCACGGTATCAACATTTCAAATGCTACCAACTTAGGTATATTTGGAGGAGCAACGGTCTTTGCAGCTCTGGGAACCATGAAGTCTGCAAATTATGCTCACTTAAGCATGGAGGAAGGCAACAAGAAAGTGAAGGGACTTTCTGTGAGTCCAAAGTCAGTGAATGTTATAATGTCAATACTTTTCATTATATCTGTAGAGATTCTTTGGCTAATGATTCAGGCAAATCCCACGGATCTTGTCCAGGAGGCCGCCTTTGGAATGGGAATAGGTGCATTGCTATTCATATTCGGGATAGGTGTAAGACTGTACAGGTTGGCATATTACAATGAGTAAAGCACCAAAGGTAGTTGGATTCAAGGAACTGAGCTTCTGGCAGGAAGATGGTATCGGAGTGATAACTGTCCTGACGGATAATGAAGGAAATGTGACTCCAAACTTTTTCCAAGAATTCCTCAAGGTCATATCCATCGCCATTACAGACGACAAAGTCAAGACAGTTGCAATTACAGGTTCAAACGAAAGTTATTTTTTAAACGAATTTAGAAAAAATGATGAACTTGGAGAAATGGAACTTTTGCAGTTATGCTCTACCACACTTAAGTTCCTGGGAACTATGGAGAAACCAATTTTCACCTTAGCAAACGCAAAATGTAAGGATCTTGGTCTCGAACTGGCTCTTCTGTCAGATGTTATCTTGGCGAGCGAGAGTGCTGAATTCTTAATTTCAAATGATTATCTGCCTAAAATGGGGTTAAGTAAAACAATTTCAAGATTTTCAAGTTTTAAATTTGGAAAGGCAGAAGAAGGCAGGAATTGCGACAGAGTATTCGAACAAGAGAAGTTTCTTGATATCTCAAATGACTTTATTCTGTCTAATCTTAATCTGTACATGCCCATGGTAAGACGAAACCGATTGGGTGATTTGGAAAGTCTGATAAATTATGAGCATTCCAGTTATATGAGGAAACGAAATACTTTTCAATAATTGCAAAGCTTCAGGCCGTTATAATCAGTACAGTCAAAAAAACTGCGAAGAGCGACGCTGATAGGTTAACTTCCCCTTTTGTCATTTTTTTCCTGTTTTCAAATAGTGCACCCAGTATGGAATCAAGTTGACATCCCAGAAAGCCGGATACGAGAATTATCAGAACATAATAAATATCTACACCTCCAGAAATTGACAGAATTCCGTAACAGGAAGAAATTATAACTGAACCCAAAATGGATGCTAAGGTTCCAACTCTGGAAATTCCTCCGTTAATGCCCGTTTGACATCGTTTTAAGGTGGTAATCAAATATGTTTTTGTGTCTATTATTCCAATTTCCGATGCAAATGTATCAGAAGTGATAGCCGCGAATGCAGAAGCGAAGGCAACAAAATATGGGAAATTGAATAAATGAATGCCATTCAGTATGGCAACTGTAACTCCTATCGCCCCACCATATACCACATTGGAAATCCTTCTTTCGCCCCTCTCCCCCTCCTGCATCTTTCTTTCCTTTTTCTCCTGGAATTTGTATTTAGTGGCAATCTGGGATGACATAGCAAAAATGATCAGCAAAACTAACCAGTTTAAATTCCCGAAGATTGAAACTATTGCACCAATTATAACAGCCCCAATTCCTCCTTTAAGATCAAATAGATGCAAAAACTGTGATAGCAAAAATAGGGTTAATAGGTAAACAGTTAGTTCTATTAAAAAAACTTCATTTAAGCTGGAAAGCATCTATTCATATTCCTCGTTCAGCTAGCCTTTGTTCCTTTGGTATATCTGCCAGTTCAAGACCATCCATCGAAGGAAGACCTATTGATACATTTCCAATCATCCTGAAGTCTTCAAAGTTCTCTGCAGCCTCTACAATTGCTCTCGCCATTCTAATTGGGTCAGACGACTTAAAAATACCACTACCAACAAATATGCCATCCATTCCCAAATTCATCATGAGTGCGGCATCTGCTGGAGTTGCAACTCCACCTGCAGCAAAATTTACAACTGGTAATCGGCCCATTTTTTTAATTTCTTTCAATATATTCGAAAGTTCAGTTGTAACTTGAGCGAGGGACATGCCACTGAATACATCATCTCCACTGGGTTTTACTTCTTTTTTGTACAGATCCTGAAGCACTTCCTTTTTTAAGTCCTGATACCTTTCTGCAAAATTCTCAGCCAGACTGTTAAGTTCATTGGTCTTCATATTCTTGACCATATTGATTGCCTCATTTACAGTTCTTATATGCCTGACTGCCTCCACGATATTTCCCGTTCCTGCTTCACCTTTTGTTCTGATCATTACAGCTCCTTCAAAAATTCTCCTCACTGCTTCGGGTAAAGTTCTTGCACCGCATACTGCTGGAATTCTCAGTTGTTTTTTATTAAGATGATAGTATGGATCGGCCGGAGTAAGCACTTCACTTTCATCAAGCATATCCACACCAACTGCCTCTAAGGTCAACGCTTCGGTTATGTGACCAATCCTTACTTTTGCCATCACCGGTATTGTGACGGCATCAATGATTTCTCTTATCTTTGCAGGGTCTGTCATCCTTGCAACTCCACCATGTGCCCGTATATCCGCTGGCACCCTTTCAAGGGCCATTACTGCAACGGCCCCGGCAGTTTCTGCGATTCTTGCCTGTTCAGCGTTTGTAACGTCCATAATTACACCGCCCTTGGTCATCTTAGCAAATCCAGTTTTAAGGAGTTCGTCCCCGTATCTTAAATCAGAAATATTTAGAGCCATTTCAGTTCGGTTAAATGATAGGAAGAATGTATAAAAGGTTTATTTAAGTACACACCTTAAAAATATAGCAATGGGGGGTCAAATTTAAATCAGTTTAAAAAAGAGGAACTTCCATGCCATATTTAAAATCTGCGGAAATTGTTAAGCCACTAGATCTTTCAGCAGAAATGTTCATAAATATTGCTCTGTGTTTCACAGGATACCTATCTCCCGCAACACCTGGATGCGCGTAAACTTTATCCAGCTATTAAAATAAAGGAGTAAATAAAATAAATTCCAAATCCTGTTAAGACAAACAGGCTAAACACAGAAACACCATATTTAAGCATTTCACCAAATTTAAGATAAGATTTGTTAATCATGAAGCTTATAAGAACTACATATGCAATTATTCCAGCATAAAAGAAGTAAAAAGTGGTTATTCCATCCGATTCAATCACACTCAATCCAGCCGTTAGCCACCATCCAATTTGCATTGGATTTACAAGTCCGGTAGTCAATCCCTTACTGAAACTGTAGTGTAATTTTTCCTCTTCTACAATGCCTTTTTCATCTTCGTTTATACTCCTAAAAATTTTAATTCCAAGATAGATGAAATAAAACCCACCAAGCAGAAATATGAAAGGTTCAACAAGAGTCAGATTTATACTGGCATTCAACTCGTATACAATTGCAAGCAAGATCAAATCGGCGGTCATAGCCCCCATTCCAACCCAGAAACCGGATTTGACACTAACCAGGGCTCTATTCATTATCATTGTCATAACTGGACCCGGCGGTGCCGCCATAGATACACCTAGAAAAAAACCTGCGATTGCGATTAATATAAAGTTCAATGTCACCCCGAATGAGATTTAAATTAAAAACATCTTCCAATGGATATAACAATTCTTCAGATTGAAATATTTCACCTGAGCTGGATTTTCGCTTCCTTAGGCTTTTGGTCTTTCTCGCTTTAACCTTATTTTTTCCAGCATTAAGATACCAGTTTCATTTTTCTCAGAAGAAATTACCATACTTCTAAATTTGGATTAAGATTTTATCCAATATATTGATATACATACATGGATGCCAAATTGAAAATTAAATGGATTGCCCATGCCTGCTTCGAAATTTCAGGAACTAAGAAGATTATAATTGATCCCTTTATCGAGGGAAATCCAGCAGCTACTATCAAGAAGGAGGAGGTTAAGGCAGACATTGTAGTTGTGACACATGGTCATGGGGATCATGTTGGAGATGCAATATTCATTGCAAAAAATAACTCAGCCCCAATTGTCACTATGGTAGAACTGGCCTGGTTATTGAAGGAAAAGGATAATACACTGGAAGTTCACGACATAAACTTCAGTGGATCAGTAACAATCGGCCCGGTTACAATTACTGCAGTGCCAGCACTTCACTCCTCATCGTTTGAAGGAAAGTTTGCGGGTAACCCTGGAGGTATGATCATAAAAATGGACGGTAAGACAATATATCACGCTGGAGACACTGGGGTATTTTTGGACATGGAGTTAATTGGCGAAATGCACCATCCGGAAATAGCTATGGTTCCAATAGGAGGACATTACACAATGTCACCTGCAGAAGCTTCAAGAGCTATTGAGATGATCAGGCCAAAAATAGCAATTCCAATGCACTACAACACCTTTCCGCTAATCCAGCAGGATCCCCTTAAATTCAAGGATATGGTAGAAAGAAAGGGAATGACAAAGGTCCAGGTCATGATCCCCGGACAAACCGTAGAACTTTAAATTTTATCATCCAACCTAAATTGTTTTGTAGCTTTTACTTCCTTTAATTTTTCCATTTCCTGATCTTCCAGTATAAATCTTTTAATATCTTCTTCCCTGCCTGTGATTCTAATATACCTCGTTCGCCCATACCGTCCAAGGCTTTTGACCGTTGTACTTATCATGCCAAAGTCTTCCAGTTCAGAAATATAATCGCTAACCCTCCTCGTCGACAGTGGGGGGAGACCAATTATTCTACATAAGTTTGCATAAAGGGTTGAAATCTCACCAGTAGTAGCAGAATTCGGGTGTCTCTCCCCGCTTACTATTACGGACATCAAAACGATCTTAGCATGTGTGGGTAGCGTTTTGGTAGTCTCCCGAATCACGTCTATTTCCATAGTGTCTCTTGCTTTGTAAACATGTTCTTTTGTAATTAGCTGACTATTCTCTCGTATTGCCATTTCAATTGCTATCCTCATGAGATCTATTGCTTTTCTTGCATCTCCATGTTCTCTTGCGCCAAGGGCTGCACATAAACCTATTGCACCATCTTCATATGAGTCCGTTGGCAGCACCTGTCTCACCCTAGGGTTTAAGATATCCCTCAGTTCTTCTGCATTGTAAGGTTGAAACATTACAGATTCCTTGCTCATCCTGCTTTTAACTCTGGGGTCAAGCTTATCATAGAATGAACTATCGTTTGTTATTCCGATAACAGTGCCTCCAACACCAGAATCCTCATCAATCAGTTTTAGGATAACATAGAGGGAATCTCCTCCATTTTTTTCAACAAGCTTGTCGATTTCGTCAAGAACTAAAATAACTGAGCTCTTTTTTTCTTTAAGTTTGTTAAGAACTTCCTCATATATTCTATCCAGAGTCCATCCGGATGGCGGAATATTATCTGCGCCTGGTACATATCTTGCAATATTAATTAATATCGAATATGGTGAATCATAGGTTTGGCAGTTAATATAGCAGGTAATGACACGCTCCCCAACCTTTTCTTTCAGCATATCAGTGATGTATTTTGTTACAGAAGTTTTCCCAGTTCCAGTTTTTCCATAGACCAATATATTATTTATAGAAAAGCCTCTAATAAGGCCACTCAGTGATCCTACGATAGATTCTATCTGCTTTTCCCTGTGAGGAAAACTCTCTGGTTGATGCTTAGGAGATAGTATAGAAAGATCGCCTAGAAGGGCAATTGCCCGTGTTTCGTATTTGTCAAAAGGGTTCATTTAAGCACCGTAAACGATCCTAATTGACCTATGGATAAAAGTGTTTTTTCATTACGATTTGATAACATATTTGATCCAAACTTGTTTAATCATCTATGTGGAGTCATCTTTAGATTCAATATCTTACATATTGCTCCCACAAGATACATAGAACCTGAGACAAGAACAAAGTCGGATCGAGAAATAGCATTATTGTAAGCTTCTATAGGATCTTTTATCACTTCAACACTTTTAAAAATCTTTCTTGCAAATGGCTCGAGCACTTCCGGATCCGTTTTTCTTTCCTCCTCTTCGGGTGTTGTAAGGATAATCGAATCGGAGCATGATGCCATATTATGAAGATAGCCATAGTGATCCTTATCTAATAACATCCCAACAACAAGCAGCGGCTTCTTCTCATAAAGCCTTTTAATTGTTCTGGCAAGAGCTTCTGCAGCAGCAGGGTTATGGCTTGAATCCAGAATCACAAGTGGCTTTCTCTTGACAACTTCTATTCTTCCTGGCCATCTGGAATTTGCGATACCTCTTTCAATTTCCTTTCTCTTGACGTTTTCGTTCAAAATTTCCAGTGCTGTTATTGCCGTTCTAGCATTTTCAACCTGAAATTCTCCTATTAATGGAATCTCGAGCTTGTATTCCTCAGTAGGTGTGTGTAGCCAAACCTTAGATCCAGTTTCTTCAATTTTTAAACCCTCTATTTTAGTGTATTTGCTAGACTCATATAGTTTGCTATTTCGTCTCTCAGCTATCCTTTTCAATTCTCTAAGCGGCTCATCCTTTGTTTCCCCGATTACAACTGGAACATTGTGTTTAATTATTCCACCCTTTTCCCACGCAATTTGCTGAAGAGTTGTTCCCAATCTATCAGTATGCTCATAATTGATCCTTGTGATTATAGAAACTGCTGGAGTTATAATATTCGTGGCATCCAATCTTCCTCCCAACCCAACCTCGATAGCAGAATACTTTGCATTCATTTCACTATAGTACTGAAATGCCATTTCAGTTGTCACCTCAAAAAAGGTTGGATTTCTTTTAATTTTTATCCTGTTTTTAATGTAGTCCCTGAATAGGTCCAGATATTTTTCTATGGATTCAGGCTCAATTTGATGATCCTGAAGATAAATTCTTTCAGCGAAATTGATCAAATGAGGACTTGTGTAAAGACCAGTTTTCTCTCTCAATCTGAGAACATTGAATACCATATTTGATACAGAGCCCTTTCCGTTTGATCCTGTCACATGTATGGATTCAAAATTCTTATGTGGGTGTTTAAATTCTCTGTCAAATTCCAGCATTGCTGATAAATCGTACTTAATTCCCTCTCTTTTAAGGTCATAAATAAACTGAAGGTTCTGGTCTCTCAAGCGATTGGTAAGGGCATGGTTGTATTTATAAGATTGTTAGGAGTTTAAGGGAAGCAGTAAGACTCCTATGTCTTGACATAGAGATACATTCAGTTCTCCAGAATGGAAAAAACCTTCAATATCATAAGGAAATGAATAATCTACCCAATCTGATAAGAAGGCGCATTCCCGAAGAGATTTATGCCAAGAATTGCTATTCATAAAAGGTTACATTGGGTTCATACGCATTTCCTGAGTGAGTAGAAGGGATGAAGGCGTTAAGCACTCTGACTTTAACAGGGAAAGCTGGCCCGCCAATTGTTGTGACTCAATGAATCTATGCCCACTGGCTTAATGGAAGCCAACTGCAAATCCATATCCTTTATAATGGGACAGTTGACACGAAAAAATATAAGGTATGTCAAATTGACGGATCAATGCCTACAAAGCACGTCTACTTTGATGATCCATATAGAACAGAATTCGAAAGTAAGGTAATTTTTAATGAATTTACGGACCTAATTGTTGATGGGAGCGTTCTCTACCCCACTTCTTTTGGACAACCTAATGATAAGGGAAAAATAGTTATAGATGACAAGGAGTTCGAAATCATAGATGTTTGGGATGATGGCGATGGAATTCACCTGATTTCACATGATACATATCCCATCGATTCAAGGGGTAAGGTAGTAAAGCAAACAGTTGACTGGAATATCAGACTAAACCATATGAAATTCAGGACGGCGTTGAGAATACTTGCAGGGTTAGCATATAAGAATTATGGTGCAACTCACAGGATTAATCAGACATACGAAGACTATGCATGGATTGATCTGGAAATAAAGGAAATTTCAGAAGAAATTGTAAGGAAATTAGAGGAGGAGACAAACAATATTATTTCAAACAAAGTGGATTTAACACGAGAGAGAATGCCAAGAGAAGATTTCCTAAATGATGAAGATTTAGTGAGGCAAAATAAGGGAAAGGTACCAGAAGTCCCTGAACTCTGGATTGTTAAAATACCAGAATTACCTGATCAGTTAGAAATGGGCACTGTTCTAAAAAATACAGCAGAAATGGGCAAGATTAAGCTCAAGACAAATCTGGTGAAGGGAAAGGTTGGAACAAGGGTAAATTTAACTCTAGAATAAGTTAAAAATGGCAAAAATTGAATAGTTTTATTATTCATTTTTCAATATACGAGTGTGAGTTGGCAGAAATGGATCAGCCTGATTGAATTCATCATAGCTCTAGTGACTGGTGTTCTGACAGCTGTTTTTTCAATACTAATCTATATACAATACCAGTCAGCACTTTCTGGTCGTTTCACAAAATTCGGGATCACTCAATTACTTTATTTTGTGGTCAATTCCCGGACTACATTCCTATTATCGTTTGTACCATTCATTATCTTAGCAATTTTATTTACAACGTTTTATGTTAGTGATTTTTCAAAAGTCAATCACTTGCGGGAAAGAAACAAGAGAATCCCGATTTCCATAGCTTTCCTGGCAGTGTTTCTGGTCTTGAGTATATTTGCTTCGTTCTATCCCCTTCCTGCAAATTTCAACGCCAAGGTTGGAATATATGCAATGGCAGCAAGCTTTGAACAGGTGACTGTGGTAACCTCTGCTTTATTATTCATTTTAGCGATGGTGTTTACTCCACTTTGGAACGGTGGTGAAACGAAATCTTACATTGAGTCTTTTTTACACGGAAAATTGGGTCTTTCTCTTAACTCCTATTCTGCTTCAGTCGTACCTGCCGCAATCTTCGCTGCAATACTTTATATTTTCACGAACTCAGGGATTATAGAAGCCATAGAATTCTTTATTATTTTCATCATATTCGTTCTATTTACCCAGAGATATGGAATAGGTTCAGCAATTTTTCTCGTGATAATTACAATCGGCTCCAATGTCATAGCAACCGATTTCGTATCTTTTACAGGAACATTTTATTCTGTTTTAATTATCATTTTTGCATTTATCGGGCTAATCTCAAGCCTTACAGTGAATGTGAGCCTACAAAAAAAGGGAGAACACTCAGCTATTAACGGAAAAGACAGTCAACAAAGCGGAAGCGTTTCGAACTTGGGCAATCATCAGGAAGGAAAAACGGATAACAACCAGCAGCTCAGAGACTCCAGGGAAATTGCGGATCAATTGTTCATAAGGGGAATTTGTCCCAACTGTGATTCAGTGGAATTTTATGTCAAATCAAGCTATCTGGAATGCAAGAAGTGCAAGAGCAACTGGACAGGCACAGAAACAGGTTTTCAGTCATTTAAAGTCGGAAGGAACAAAAAGTTCGGGTTTTGAAAAAGACTTATTTAATGAATAAAGTGAAAAAAATAAGGACGGTACGAAAAGCACCAGAGTGGTTTCAAACGAAACTGCTAAAGAAAGAAACCCTCCAATTAGAGTACCAGTTATGTACCCAATTGAAAAGAGTGTCTCATAATAGAACACCCCTATTCTTGGACTGTCTGTTCTATTTATATAACCCAGAACCTTGGAAAACCCAAGACTTGCACCAAAACCACCCAAGGAGAGGGATACTGAAAGGGTAAGCATATTAATTCCTAATAAAAGTAATAGGGGGGACGCTGCCATAAGGGATGAATAAAAGGAAAATAACTGCTGATTTTTAATCGTTATAACATTTCCAAGCAGGGATCCCAGGGAAAAAAATATGGAGAAAATTCCTGAATAAACTCCTATACTAAAATAGGAATAGTCTTGAACCCTGATAAACGGAACAAGTACAAACGTTACAAATCCCAAATCTATTCCGGAAAAAGTCATAGGTAAAATAAGGGAAGGAGTTAGGCGATTGACTCTTTTTACAATTCTCTCCCTGGTGTCTATTGGTTGTATCACCAACCCAAGTAACGAAACAACAAGGACGAGAATATAAATTCCTCTGAATCCGGTCACCTCAATAACGTAGCCAGCAATTATTGGAAAGATACCAGATGGAATTCCCCACGCAGCAGAATATTTCTCTGCAAGACCCTCTACACCTAGTAGCCCCGTCTCAATTTCGGTTGAAATCCACCACATACTTTGGAATATGCTGGTGATTCCAATAATCAATATATAGAGATCCGAGTTTTCATATCCCAGCAAAAGAATTACTGTAGCAGAAGCAATTACCAAATATGGAATCTTCAGTGCGAAATTAAGGTGCTTTTTCTTTGAATTTATGAAAAGAAATGAAAATATGATGAACGGAAAGGATGTTAGTGTTCCTATGGATCCAATTTCGAAATAGTTGAATTTTAATGATACTAAAACTAGGGGAAATGTGAAACTGAGCCAAAACCATGCCATGGAAAACAAGACTGCAGAGAGAGCCAGAATCCTGACGCTTTCTACGCTGTATTTTTTCCACATCATCTCACCTCATAATCTTCAATTTATAATATGTTGTCATCCTATAGTAAAATACCAGGTCTTTTAATCTAATAGTTATTCAATCAATTTTTATATGTATTTGTATTCTCAGGTGGATAGTAATGGTAACAAAACCAGCTAGAATGTACACAAAGATTTCAGGTCCAGCTTACACGCGAAGAGAGTTCATGGGCGGAGTTCCATACCCAAAGATAACTACATTCACACATGGAAATCAAAAGAAAGACTTTCAAGTAGAATTCCAGATGATAGCAGAAGAAAGCTGCCAGATAAGGCATAGCGCACTGGAGGCGGCAAGGATTTCAATCAATAGAAAGGTTAGTGAATCACTTGGACTGGATAATTATTACTTCCAGATTAGGCCATATCCTCATCAGGTAATAAGGGAGCACAAAATGGCAACAGGCGCAGGGGCTGATAGAATTTCAAGTGGAATGAGAGGAGCCTTTGGAAAGCCAGTTGGCACTGCAGCCAGAGTGAGGGCCAAAGATATAATCATGGTAGCAAGAACCAATCCAGAAGGAGCTAAACAAATGAAAGAAGCACTTCACAAAGCATCAATTAAACTCCCAACTCCTTGCAGGATTGAGATCACAAAGGGAAAAGACATCGCAGGAAAAATAGGAATTTAATTCATTTATCATAATAAATTCTCCAATCACTCAAATTACAATTTCTGCTTGGAAATAGCCATCCTAGGAGTTATTCAGTCTTTTAAGAATTCCTACATTATCCAGACAAATTTATTATCAATTACAATATTTTGAATCAATGAAGATTTGTCCAAATTGCTCAGCCGCCAGTCCTGATGCAGACGAATACTGTCAACAGTGCGGATACCAGTTCAATGCATCAATGAACTATTCAGCTACTGCATCTCAAGATGCAAATACTGGAAGGATGAAATATTGCAGGAATTGCAATCAGCAAACTGAATTTCAAAATACTGTATGTCCAATTTGTGGAAGTTCAATCTTTTCACCCACACCCGCACTCAACGAAAGGCCAACTGGAGTCTTGATACTCGCAATTTTAGGAATGATGGGAGGAATTTTGGACATTATTGCTGGGATTTTACTCGGGATTATTTTCCCATTGTTCACGATAGTTTTTGCAGTAATAGGATTGCTATTCCTCTTTGGCTCCGCTGCACTGCTGACAGGAAAAAACTGGGCAAGAATAGTAGTTCTGGTTTTTTCAGTCCTTTCGCTCTTTGAAATACCAATTGGAACCATTCTCGGTATAATATTTATATACTATCTCACAAGACCACACGTTTACAACTATTTCCATCAAGGAACACAGCGTCTTTAAAATTTAATACTTGATTCCTTACTTCCAATAAAGTCTTGAATTAGTTTTGCTGCCAGCATTGCTGTGTTTCCAAGATCGGAA
>JAJZYV010000204.1 GCA_021797955.1 Thermoplasmata archaeon | reverse complement strand
AATTACCTTATAGAAGAACTGGTTAAAATGAGGAAGGAAATGGATAAATTGATTACAGGTTCAAGAGAAAAAGATAAGAAATAGAAAAATAAAGGGTTCGGTTTCCACATACCTCCTTCCTCGTTTCCCTTCCATTAAACTCAGTCCACAGACAAAAATAAATTTATTCTGTCAATATTATACAGTCAACGAATGAAAGAAAGAATTGTTCCTAGATGGTCATGTACTGACATATATCACAAATAATAGGGACTCCGGGTCGTCGGGTGGATGATTTCTTCATGACGCTTAATAATCAAATTTGAAATCAGTTTTGAGAACATGAGAAAGGTTACAATCGTAATAATGACCCTCCTCCTGCTTGCACTTTTCGTATACTACGATTATGGTATCCCTCATGTAGTTGGTAACCCCGGTCCCTGCATAAATCTCAATATGTATATTAAATCAGTTTATTGGAGAATTCCGATAAATGACGAATGAAACCTGAGATCCGATCTCAGTGGGTTAATTTCTTTCAATTTCTAATCCCCAGCTGATACCGAAAGTCCAAAGGAGCTGAGATAGGAACTACTAAGTGTGGTGTGGTCGACTTTCAAAAAGCTCCATTTAAGAATATGGAATAGAAATGTAAATACTGGAATTACTTTACACGATTCACACATCTTCGTATCAATAGGTTAGTGACAGGGAGAGCGAATAATAATAACGCAATTATGCTCCCAGTCATTCAAAGAAAGTAAGAAGAGGTAGAGACCACCGGGAAACGTGTCGAATCTTAAGAGACAAACTTCACTTATCTTGGAGTTACATATAAAATCTATATGAGGGATTTATTTCCGCGCCCTCTGGAATTTCTCTGATAATTGAGCTTACTTTTCGTGACATGTTTAGCGTGATAGGAATACCGGTACAAAAGTGAGCAGTGTTCCAGTTCATTTTGGTTAAACCCATGATCTCGCTGCATATTTTTTGTGGGGTGGCTTCCCCAATATGCTGCATGATATGGAGTGGTGTAGGAACATGGTGTCCAGGATAAGTTCCCAGATAGGGGACATAACCCATCCCGTAAACAAGATACTCTTGATTTGATAATCCGATACAAGTTCCTCTGAGAGGTGGGTACTCTCCATTTCTAACAAATCTGAGATCGCTACGCTCAATAGCTACGTAATCGGCTTTTATGCTTTTTCCTAGGCCATCTTTCAATCCATCTATTTCCTGATTCCAGAATTTAGATGTCTTATGAAATACTACTCTTGCAGGGGGGCGTTCGTTTCTCTGTTCGTATATTTGTAGTATGCTTTGAACCAGTTTTTTTGAATCTTCATAAGATAAATGAGGTGACTTCTCCTCGCCATCAGTTAACTTCACTTTTCCTCCCTTGAGAATTAGACCCTCTCCAGATTTGTCAAATATCTGAGCTATAGAAACTCCCATTGTTTCCCCTAAAGATCCTCTTTCCTTATAGAAGGAAATACCTACAAAGCAGTCATTTTGAGCAATGCTGGTTAGTCTCCAGGGATATCCATTTGATTTATAGAATATTGCCAAAGCAAAGTTCCATGCAAAAGTGGATTTAGGCTCTGTTGTTCTTTCTCCATTCAAAGAAGTTTCTAGAATGATTTGGGTTTTGACGTTCTTTATCATTGCTCCAGCTTTAATTCTAGAATGTAGATCTATAGAACCGCGTGCTTCTATGACAGGTACAAGTTCCTCATCGAAAACGTCTAAGAATAATTGGCCCTTCTTAGCTTCTCTCCTTCTAGCGGCATCGGCCACCTTCTGATACTTTGACTTTATGGATTCACGAGAACTCCAACAATAATCTTCGACATCTTTTGGGATAGCGCAAATCACGACATCTGGAAGTGGCTCAGATGATCTCATTGAATCTAGGGGTTGGAGAAAAGCATCTGAGGCCCTAATCACTCTTTCGCTTGAGGTGGGAAGTCTTGTTATGTTCTGTATCTCATATTCGGAAATTGTGTGAATGAGCGATTTCTCGACTTTAATAGATGAACGGAATGCAGCATTCATTCCAGGATATTTAGGGAATAATATAGGATCGTCGTCTTCGAATAATATGACACCGTTTAGGGAATCTAGAAATTTAGAAGTTAAATATATAGACTCCCTTGATCCAATTAACCCAACTGTTATAGTCTTATGAGTATCCGGATATAGAGGACCAAAAATTGCTAAGCCTGCCATAGGGTCTACGTGAGAGTTTCCTCCTCCGAAAGTCAACGATGGCTCGCCAGAAAGCCAAGTGTCAGTCGTATTCTTCACCACTGTCGTTTGTTTCTTCCAATTCTATTTCGTAATCTTCCCATCGGCTTAAAAAGTTCAAGGAGAACATATCCTTCTTGTCACCATAAATACCGAATGTTGTAGCTACTGCTAGAGGTTTAGGAGAAACAGTTAACTCAAAATCTCTTCTTCCAATCCTGAAACCTTTATTGGAGTGAAGTTGATATAGCCAGAACATAATATCCAACCAAAATCCACTATTATATATTCTGGATACCTCGTTGAATCCTCCTGATTTTCTTATTGTTTTTCTTCCATCCAGAGTTCTTACTCTTTCCGGATTGATAATTAAACAAAATCTACCACCTACTACTGCAAAATGAATTTTTGCAGCGTGATGTATAAAGTATTTGCGCGCTCCACTCGCGACGTAAGATTTGACCACGGTCCTGCTGCCAGTTTTTGCAATGCCTGGCCAGGAAACTTGCCTATTCCCACCATCTAAAATTCCTGGCCTAAAAAGGAATCTCTTGTGGCTCCGATCATAATCGAGATTTTCCTGTCTAAGGTGCCATTGAAGGCTACTGTTAAGAAGCTCAATTAATAGGTCTAGCATCTCGGCCTTGTAGTAATGGTTAGTAGGAGTCTTTTCAATATATCCCGTACCAATCCTCTTCAGTAGAGAGCCCTCCACCATGTTTAAATCACAAAAAGTCCATAATTCGCCAGATCTTAGGGCAATTCCGCATCTGAATTTATGGTCACTAATCTCTGCAAGTTCTCTTCTAGTTCTAGCTGAGGTTTGGATATGGTATACGAATTCTGGCATTTTTTCAACTGGAAAAGCATTCGAATTTAGTTCTTCGTTGATACTGTCTGGTTCTACCGAAGATGTTACGTGATTGTTGGAGAACCGTGCCGTTGAAGTGATCTGGGGAATTTGTCCTTCGTTGTTCTGCGGAAGTGCTCCTAAGGCGTAAAGAAGCCGGTTGTAGGAGATATCGAAATGATTTTCATCACTAAAGTCAATATAGTATCTGATTCTGAAAAAAGGCGGTATTTCTGATCTTTTATGTATTATCGGTATTATCAATCCTCTTCGACCTGCTGGATCATCCAAAGCCTTCATTTGAACTTCTAGATCTGTATAATCTGAGGTCACATAGTTGGGACTCAGAATGCATATGAGTTTATCGCTATTCTTAATCCCGTCTTCGATTGATTTGAGAAGTGATTTTCCAGGGACAAAGTCGTCTTCATCGATGCAGATCTTCAAGTTTCTATCCCCTATTTGAACTTGTCTCAGCTTTTCAACTAATTTGTGAGTCCACTCCTTATCAGAGTGAGAATATGAAATGAATGCGTCACATCTCTCATCAGTCCCTGAAGAATCTGATTCTGAGTCCATCCAATGAACATATTTTATGCTCTTATTTCTTTTTCCATTTACCATTGTGTAAACGGCTTGACACCTGATATAAGCTAAAACAAAGGGAAGTTGGGTCAAAAATCCTTATTTAACTCACTGACAATTATCATTAAGGGTGAATGGAATTGTCAAATGTTCTGATAACCGGAGGAAATGGAGTTTTGGGATCTTCATTGACGAAAGCATTTCTTTCGAAAGGAAACAACGTTATTGTAAACGAAATTGTCAGAAAGGATGAAAGCTGGAGGCTTAAAGAATTAAACGTGCTAGGCCAGGTTCAATATTTATGGAAATCTTCCATTGATTTGCGACAGGACGATTTGAGGGAAGTTGACTTAGTGATTGACACTGCTATCGGATTTCCAGACAGGCCATTTTGTAGTGACTCTCCCAAGTCTGCAATGGAATTGAATATTGGGCCTGCACTTGGCCTTCTCGAGTCGGTGTGGCGTCTAGACAGGAAACCCCTTTTGATATATCCAAGCAGCTTCAATTCACTTTATGGAAGCACTGGGATCTATATGGAATCAACCCCATCTAATCCAGCTTCCGTGTATGGATGGACCAAGGCCTCAGTTGAACAACTGTACTGGACATATCACCATTCCTTTGGGATCCCAATCATCATAATAAGGGTAGGTTCTGGATTTGGGGAGATGATGAGGACTGACGAGCTGGTAGCCAAGCTAATACTCTCCGCGATACGAAACCGAAATTCTTCAAGGAGGAAAAGATGTTCGAATCCCCCCAAATCCTGCACATCCTTTGATGGACTGGCGGGGATTTGAACCCCGGGCCTCCTCCATGCCAAGGAGGCGATCTTCCGCTGATCTACCAGCCCCCGTCGTTAACTTCACAAAGATATTAAAT
>JAJZYV010000203.1 GCA_021797955.1 Thermoplasmata archaeon | reverse complement strand
TCACCACAAACAACATCAACAACCGCAATAGAGGAATATTCAATCATTGGTGCAGTTGTGGCAGTAGCACTTATTGGAGCATTCATATGGAAGCGGAGGTCTCCATAAGAATTTATTTATTTTGGGTCAATATATTCATTTAAAATAATTTTACTTCTTTCCATTTTTGCTTTTCATGTTAATCAATATGGCTACGCACTATTGCCTAAATGTTGAGGTATCTGGAATAATATTATTGCCTCAATAAATAATTTAATCCATGCATGAAAAAGAACATTTTCGATATAAAATTCATGCGGTGTGAAAGAATTAATAACACATTAAAGATAACCCATCATTCAAAGGTAACAAATATGCCATTTCAGGAAGCTATAGAAAGAAGACTAAACAAAAAAATATGCATGAGATGCGACGCAAGAAATCCGCTTAAGGCAACTAAGTGTAGAAAATGCGGGTATACCGGACTAAGGATGAAGGCCAAGGAGAGAAGAGGAGGACAGTAAGGGGCACTATTTGGAAGACATTAAAATAGCAATACTTCGTATGGAAGGAACCAATAATGAGGAAGAGGTTCATTTTGCCTTTAATAGTCTTGGAGTCAGTCCAGAATTTGTACACATAAAAGAGCTTGAATCCAAAAAAAAATCGCTTGAGGATTATCAGGGGATATTCATTCCTGGTGGATTTTCTGCAGGTGATTATGTAAGAGCAGGCGTAATTTTTGCCCAGAGGCTGATTAAAAGTTCGTGGAAACAAATTCGATCATTTATAGAGGAAAAAAAACCATTCATAGGAACATGTAATGGTTTTCAAATTTTATCGGAAATGGGGCTTTTGCCAGATATAAATGGGAAAGCCGAAAAATCTATGGTTTTATCTGTTAACAAATCGGGAAAATTTGAATGCCGAACCACTTATATAAAATTTTCAAATAAAAACCCAATTCTTACTAAAAGCATCAAAACTGGAACAATACTTCAGGCCCCAGTTGCACACAAGGAAGGTCAGGTTATGTTTAAGGACTCCAAAACACTTGACGAGATAGTCCAAAATGATCAGATAATATTTCAGTATACCGACAGAGAAGGTAAATCGGGCGAATATCCATGGAACCCAAACGGTTCTATTAATGGAATAGCTGGGTTATCAAACAGAGAAGGTAATGTAATAGGGATGATGCCTCATCCGGAAAGAGCCTTTGATATATTCAATATGAGCGGAAGGGAAAGGGAGGGAAGAATCTCTACAGGCAAAATATTCTTCACGTCGATTATTGAATATATTCGGAGTCAAGGACTATAACATTATTCACAATTTTTGATTCTTTGAAAAACATAAATGTTAATTTAAGCAAATGGTTCCTTTTACTTTATTGTAAAAGTCTTGGTTTTAATGCCTTTTTAAATATTCCTATTAATTTTTAGTAGTAACTCTCGTGCTCTCTTTTTAAAATCCTCTAAGGTAGAATCATTTACTATCATATAATCTGCAAGAGATATGGCATTTCCAATACCCCAAGATAATTCTCTGTCATCTCTTGATACGAGTTCATCGTGGGAGTGTACATCATCGGGTCTATTCCTTCTTAATATTCTTTTGAGTCTCTCCTCTCTTTCTGTGTATATTGCAACGAGTATTAGCCCACTATCTTTGGACTTAAAATATTCAAACTCTTCTAGATTCCTCAGGCCATCAATGATATAGTTCTTTCCCGGTTGCATATCATCCCATACCCTTTTTGCCCATATTTCCTTTCCAAAAGTTTGTCTCTCCATGGAAGCAAATTTTCCGATTTCACTATCTACGGACGGAATATTGTTTAGTTTTGCGTATTTTCTCACTTCATCCCCCATGTGGATATCTATCCACCCAAGTGTTTTTGCAACTTTAATAAATTCATCTTTGCCTGATCCGGGCATTCCGGTTACTACAATCATTGTATCCTCATGTTTGAAATCTATTAATTTGTTCCTGCAAAGACAAAAGTAAACTTAGTTTTGTGTTAGGAAAAACTCTATTTCAATTATTTTAATGTGAACATATAAGGTTGAAAACTATTTCTATTCATTTAACATCTCCTGACAATGAAAACAGTTGATATCAGTATTACCATAGGAGGACCACAAGGTGGGGGAATAGACACTTCTTCGAACATGATATCCAGAGCATTTGCATACTCCGGTTATAACGTTTTTGGAGTTAGGGAATACCATTCCAACATTAAGGGGAGGCATAGTTATACCCATTTGAGAGTAAAAAAGGAAAGACCAAGATCACTGAAATATCCTTTGGATTTTTTAGTTGCCCTTGATCCTGATACTATATTCGAGCACATAGAGGATGTAGGGAAAGGAACCAGAATAATTTATGACAATTCTATTGAAAAATCAGATCTTTCGCAAGCCAGAATGATAATGAAAGATACTTCCGACAGGATTAGACACGAGCTGGAACATTCTGGAGATTTAATGACGGTCGCAGGAGCAATTAGTCTTATGAAGAAAAAAGGCGGTATTGCAATTCCAATACCATTTTCTGATATAGTTCAGAAGGCAATTTCTGGCGGAGTTCCATCAAGATACTATAACACCTTGGGAGCAGCTCTTACACTTGCAATTTCAGGTGTAGATGTGAAGTTCCTTGAAGAGAGCATCAGATTCGTATTTTCAAGTAAAGAGAAAGTAGTAGAGGAGAACGTCAGTGTTGTAAAGGCAGCTTATGATTATTGTCAGGAAAATAAGTTCAGGACGGATAACCTAGAGGAAATTAAAAGAACTCCAAGGTTCCTTCTTACAGGAAACGACGGAGCCGCTATTGGTAAGATAATGGGTGGGCTAAGATTTCAGACATATTATCCAATAACGCCAGCAAGCGACGAAAGCACAATAATAGAGGAACACGAAGATCTGAAGTGGATTGCGTCTGAAAATTCAAAACTAGCAAAATCTGGTATTGCAGTTGTTCAAACAGAGGATGAAATCTCAGCAATTGCTATGGCTTCTGGAGCAGCAATTACAGGGGCACGTTCTTCAACGGCAACTAGTGGGCCAGGCTTTTCACTCATGGCAGAAGCAATATCATTCGCAGGAATTGATGAGATACCAATCGTAATCACATTATATCAGAGGGGTGGTCCCAGCACGGGTCTACCAACAAGAAATGGTCAAGGAGATCTATTATTCGCATTAAATACAGGACATGGAGAATTTCCAAGAATGGTTATCTCTTCAGGGGACGTTGAAGAGTGTATTTATGATTCAATGAACGCTCTGAACTATGCCCAGAGATATCAGCTTCCAGTGATTCATCTCATAGACAAGAACCTTGCAAATACATCTGATTTCATACCAGAAATAGATTCAAAGAAAGTAAAAGTTCCACAGGTTGCAAGAATTGTTCACTCACCTGAGTGGAGAAGATACAGCCTTGACACGAAGACCGGAATATCAGAATTTGGGGTATTTGGTAAGGATATATTCTGGATGACTGGCGATGAGCATGATGAACTTGGACACGTCACTGAGGATTCCGAGCTCAGAGACAAAATGATGGTAAAGAGATTCCACAAACTGGAAGTAGCAGATTCAGAAATACCAATATCCGATAAAGCTGTACTTTACGGCCCTGAAAATGCTGATGTTACCTTTGTCACCTGGGGAAGTCAGAAAGGACCAATTCTTGATGTCATGGAAATCCTAGGAAAAGAAGGGAAAAAGTGCAATCTTCTTTATCTCAAAATGTTCCAGCCTTTCCCATCGGAATTTGTAAGTGGAATTCTTTCCAAGGCAAAAATGGTTATTGATGTGGAGAGTAACATGTTAGGGCAGGCTGCAAATGTAATAAAGCTCAATACTGGAATAGACATTACTAGAAGGATATTGAAATACAACGGAAGACATATGACAGAAGATGAAATTCTAGATGCAGCAAGAACTATAATGGGAACAAGTCAGAAAAAAATAGAAGTGGTGTTAAAACATGGCGCATAATTTTAAAACAGATTTGACAGTGGACTGGTGTCCAGGGTGTGGCGACTTCGGTATAGTTACATCTATTACGCAGGCTCTTACCGAACTGAATCTGGATCCAAGGGGAGTAGTTGCGGTATCCGGAATTGGTTGCTCAGGAAAAACTCCTCACTATATTAACATCGCAGGCGCACATACGTTGCATGGGAGATCAATACCTTACGCAACTGGTGTTAAACTTTCCAATCCTAAGCTTAAGGTAATTGTAACTGGCGGAGACGGAGATATGCTGAGCATTGGTGCAGGACACTTTGTTGCTGAGGGAAGAAGAAACAGCGGATTAACAATCATGGTATATGATAACGAAGTTTATGGTTTAACAAAAGGTCAGGCAGCTCCAACAATGAGCCTTGGTGAACAGACGAAGAGTCTAACCAGAGCAAACATTTTCGGTAAGCTTAACCCAATAGCATTGGCACTTTCTGCTGGATACAGCATGGTCGCAAGAGGATTTTCATTTGATATGAAACAACTTAAGGAGATTATAAAAACTGCAATAAATCATGAAGGATCTTCGGTTATAGACATTTTGCAA
>JAJZYV010000202.1 GCA_021797955.1 Thermoplasmata archaeon | reverse complement strand
AATTAGAAGAACCAATCTTTTTCTTCATACATCAACATATATAAATAATTCACACATAGGTATACATTGAAAGAGCTGCAGATTGAGAAAAACGTTTATTTGAGTGAGCTGGGGTGCATTTATCTCGCTGATGAATCCTCTGTCGTTATTTCGGATCTGCACCTTGGGTTTGAAGAGGAAATGAATCTTCATGGCCTTTATCTACCTAAACTTCAGAGAGAGCATGTTGAAGGCATAGTGGAAAAAATAATAGAGCGTTATGATCCAAGGAGAATTATAATCAATGGAGACTTTAAACAGGAATTTTCACGAAACCTCTCACAGGAATGGACAGACGTTATTCACTTCATAGAGCGTTTTGAAAAGCGGCTTGAATTATACTTCATAAGGGGCAACCATGACAACTATCTAAGAACAATACTTTCAAAAAAGGGATTGAATCTCTTCGATAATTATGAGAACGATCACTACTATATATATCATGGAGACTCAGACAGATCATTCAGAAAGCTCACAATTTTGGGTCATGAGCATCCTTCTGTGGTTCTGAGAGACAAAGTTGGTGGTATTTTCAAAATACCCGCCTTCGTTTACAACGAGGAGGCGAGGATAGCCATAACACCAGCATTGAGTTTCTTTTCATCAGGAACAGATGTTACCGAATCTTTGATCAATCAGGAACACTTTACTCCAGTATTAAAACATGTTCCTCCTGATAAATTCAGAATTTTCGGGATAACCGAGGAGTTTGGGATTGTTGATTTTGGATATCTGAAAGATCTACAGAAGAATTCCCAAGAGCCTCAATATTCTTCTTGAGATGTTCTTCAAAATTAACTAGAAATTCCCTAAGAGTATCTATTTTGCTATCTCTAATAAGATCTTTCAGGGCAAATGTTTGAGGGGCCAGTATTTTGTTTATAAGAGAATTCCCCATAAGATTAAGCAATTCTGACTCATCTCCGCCTTTGCTAACCTCACGGAGATACTTTTGAATTTCCTGAATAAGGATATTTTTGGCCATTTCGTATGTCATGGAAATTATTTCTTCTGCTTCAGTTTCCAGTATTCGCTCATGAAGCTCTCTTATCTCTCTAACTATAATCTGTCTCGAAACCAAAATGTCTGCCTCTTTTTTGGTTCTATTTTTCTCCATGATACTGGAAGCTTTATCCAAATTTATTAAGACGATCTTATCGTTTTTAAAATTTGCCTCTATATTTTTTGGATTTGATATATCAACGAGAATCTTTTTCTCATTAATTCTTTCTATATCTTCACTTTCCATCAAAACTGTTTTGGATGTTGTGGCTGTAATAATCACAGTATTGTTGTCTATTATATACTTCATATTCAAGTTTTTTTCAAATTTGAGATTCAGCATGGAAGCAAGTTCATTTCCCGCTTCATCGTTTCTCCCATAAATCGTGATGTTGTTGGCTTTATTTTTTATGAGGTATCTTCCTATGGTAGCAGCCATTTTACCTGTTCCAACAATACCAATCTTCCTCTGAAGATCACCTATACTTTTGTCTATTTCATCGATCATTATTGCCGGTATGGATACCTTCCCATGGGAGATTGCAGTTTTTTGTCTTATCTCTTTTCCCACGCTAATGGCCTTTCTGAATATAATTGAAATTTCCTTTCCTATCATGCCTTTCTTTATACTGTCTTCATAAGCTTCTTTGACTTGCCTTAGAATCTCCTGTTCGCCTACGGACATAGATTCAAGACCTGCAGCCACTGAAAACAGATGGAGCATTGCCTCTTCACCCTTGAAAATTTTAACTCCAGGGTCTTCAAAAACTACTTCTTCCAGGACTTCAATAAAATAAATTTCAACTCTGTTGCAGGTTTTTAGTATTATTTTCTGCTTTATCCCATATGTATTTAGTAAATTTATCCAGTAATTATCTTCTTTTGCCATAATATTCTGGAGAATTTTATCATCATCATGAAAATCCCAGCAAGCAACTTTAAAGATAAACTTCACCAAAGCACCTCAACATAGTATCAAGCGACAATCTAAATTCTTTTAACATATTTTAACATATGTGGTTTTCTCAAGACTTATTTTTTGTGTTGGGAGTAACAATTGATATGTAACATATAGAAAAAGAATGAAATCGTTATTAATATGCAGATATACCCTAATTAGGACAATGGAAAATAAAGATAAGTCGAAAGATCGTATTTTTGAAAAGATTCTGGAAGAATCCTTGAAATTAGAATCTGGATATGAATTATGGGATTCCCTAATCAACAAGGCAGTAGATAAAATTCGTGAGGGAAGAAGTGCAGATATCATAGGTAAAGAACTAAAACTTTCCGCATCTGAAAGTAAAATAATCTTTGATCTATCAATTTCAAGATTAAGATCAGAATCGAAATTTACAAACTATGAGAAAATTTGGCTTGATGGCTATTCATCTAGATATTCCACGCCAGAGAGCGTTGCGATGTACAGGTCTGAAAGACTCAAGGGAAATCGCATTATAGATATAGGATCGGGAGCTGGAATACAGTCTATTTTTTTTGCCAGGAAT
Organism: Thermoplasmata archaeon; assembly: GCA_021797955.1. The sequence goes on along the minus strand of JAJZYV010000202.1, from coordinate 2,024 downwards.
TCAAAAGTTGCGGGTATAGAGATAGATAAGGTAAGATATCTCCTGTCCCTTTTAAATTCTAAAGCCTATGATTGGGAAATGCCTTCCTTTATCAACAATGATTTTCACAAAGAGAATATTGATGTTTTACACCCATCAATAATATTTTCTGACCCATTAAGGGCGGAGACTGAAACAGAAAGAAATATTAGGAGTCTATTGCCAAATCCATATGAAATAATAGAACTCTATGAGCATTTAACCAAAGAATTTGTCTTCGATCTTCCTCCGCAAATGAAAAGGAGTAAGATCAATATAGAAAATTTTGAATCGGAGTATATTTCCATAAATGGTTCATTGAATCGGTTTACAGTATATATTGGAAAGCTCAAGAGAAAGAATTTTTCAGCCGTTTTACTTCCAAAAATGATCACAGTAGAATCAGATGTTCAAGATAAGATAAATCACTCAATAAAAATCCCTCATAAATACATATATTCAGTTGATCCAGCAGTTATATACGCCGGGTTAGAAGGAAACGTTTCTAATAATCTCTCTCTTCCTTTTCTATATAGGGACAAGCGAAGGGTAATTTTAACATCTGACGAAAAGAAGGAAGAATTTCCAGGTGAAACCTATTGCATTATAGGTGAAAGTTCTGAGGATCATTTAGTAAATTCCCTTAATTCATTGGGTGCCGGAAAAATATTTCCTAGGTACAATCCATCAGAGGAATATTACAATTTCAAAACCTCAATTGAATCCAAACTTTCAGGTAAAGAACTGTATTATTTATTCAACTACGATGGTCAAATATTAATTTGTAAAAAAACGTGAAAAAAATTTACATATATATTAAAATATTAAAAGAAAATCTTTGGTGGTATGATTAAACTTTCGGCAAAAGCTAAATTGCCTACAATATCGGGACTTTTTGATATTTACACATTTCAAAATTCAAAATCAGAGGAACATGCAGTTCTTGTAAAAGGAGATGTATTTGGAAAGGAGGATGTTCCAGTAAGGATTCACTCGGAATGTCTTACCGGAGACGTATTTGGTTCAAAGAGATGTGACTGCAGGGACCAACTTTTGAGATCACTTGTTTACCTTGGTGACCAGCCATTTGGAATGCTCATTTATTTGCGACAGGAAGGTAGGGGAATTGGTCTTCTGAATAAGATAAAAGCTTATAGCCTTCAGGATGAAGGTTATGATACGGTGGAAGCAAATCTAAAACTGGGCTTGCCTGCAGATAATCGGGATTACAGTTTTGCAGTTGAAGTTATAAATTATTTTAATATCAAATCAATTAAATTGATGACCAATAACCCACTGAAAATAGATTCTCTGAAAGAGGCGGGAATCAATGTCTCAGGAAGAATTCCCGTAAAAAGTGCAACGACAGAATATAATCGATTTTATCTAACAACTAAAAAAGAAAAAATGGGACACCAGTTATGAGTAATTTGTTTCAATGAGATCAATAGGGCTGGAATAATTTCCAATTCTGTAAATTTGCATCGTTAGATTCGGAGTGGGGTTTCATTGAATTTATTATAATTGAAATGAGAGTTTAAGGCTAAAAATATTAGAATATTGGCCGTTTTAAATTTTTTTAGGAACGTATGAAAGTGAGACTTATAAGAAAAGAAATTTAGTTATAAAGGTGGTAATCGTAATGTGCTAACAATTCATTTAACGTATCTGTTATCGGGAGTTTTACCCGTTGATGAAACAAGACGATTATACTAGAATATGAAAAATTGCGATTATCTTCAAATAGTCATGGTAATCAAACAGTAAATACATTTAAATCATATTGAAAAATATAGAACGATTATTATTGAGAAACAATATATTAAAAATAACAAGTATTATTGTAGTGTTATTGTTCATAACCACTGCTTTTGTAGTAACAAATGTTTATCCCAAACAAAATTACCCATTGGAAAACGGAATCTCTGTTTCAATCCATCCAATGATGACATTTAATTCAACTGACAATATTTCAGTTGGTTCCGGCCCTCACAATATGGCATATG
>JAJZYV010000201.1 GCA_021797955.1 Thermoplasmata archaeon | reverse complement strand
GGGCCTTTCCACCCAGTTCTAGAATCAGTTTTGCCATATTTGCAGAGGCCTTTTCCATAATATGCTGTCCAACCACGGTTGATCCTGTCATTGTTATAAGTGAAACTTTTCTGCTCGTTACAAGATAATCTCCTATAGCGGAACCAGATCCTGTGATAAAATTGAGAACTCCTTTCGGTAATCCTGATTTTGCAAATTTATCCACGATCCATTCAGCAGAACCAGGCGTATCACTGCTGGGCTTTAAGACTATGGTATTTCCAGTCAAAAGTGCAGGGGCTAATTTTCTGATTACCATGGCAGCTGGGAAATTCCAGGGAGTGAGTGCTAGAACAACGCCATAAGGAACCCGGTACTGAAGGATTTTTCTTGTATTTGTGTCTCCTTCTACAAGATCGCCATTCAGTTTTCTTTCAAATCCAATATAATAAGAAAGTTGGTCGAGGACGCCATCAACTTCACCCTTAGCTTCACTTATTATTTTTCCATTCTCCCTCATTAAGATATTTTCAAGTTCCGATCTATTTTTTTCTATTAGTTCATAAGTTTTCCTTAAAAAAATTCCTCTTTGGGAGCTTGTCAAAGATGACCATGAGGGAAAGGCGTCCAAGGCAGAATCAAGGGCTAATTCGGCCTCATTTTCAGAAGCGGAAGGAAATTTATACAGAAGTTCACCCGTTACAGGCGATAATTTCTGAATAGCTTCAGGATTTTCCGCTTTTACTTGTTCACCATCAATAAAAAATTTCATGACCGAACACCTGAATCACTTGATAAAATTTTTGCCTCCTGAGGGTGGATAGGCTCAGCCCATTTTTCTCCCCATTCCCTCAAATCATTGAGTGCAAACTTTAATGCTTTTCCCTTCTCCGTTAGATTATATTTTACCCTAAATGGCCTGGTAGAGACGACTTCTCTAGATACAAATTCCTGCTCCTCAAGGTATTTTAATGTTCTTGACAATGTTCTCGGGCTGATATTCACAGCGTTCTTGAGAAGCTCATTGAACCCCTTTGACTCGTCGCTTAAGTGCCTTATAATTATGAGATTCCATTCACCACCGATGAGCCGGATAGACTTGACAATAGGGCAATCTGGAGAGGCATTGACAGTTTCTACATTCATTTCATTCAATTTCCTCAACACTATCAGATTGATAGTGAATATTCATATTTAACTCCTATGGGGGAAACCTTCATCAACCGTTGATGAAGGTGATCCAATCGTTATATCGTCGGATTAGCATTCAGGCAACTTCCCTGAAAGGCGAAGTTCATATGAAATCTCCTTGGCAAAACAGAATTTAATAGAAAAGATGGAATCAGTCCATCTTTACGAGTTCCAGGTTAATATTGATCTTTATGGATTCCCCGACCATTACTCCTCCACCTTCCAGAACCATGTTCCATACGAGGCCATATTCCTTTCTGTTTATGGCGCCCACCAGTGATATTCCCTGCCTTAACTTTCCATATGGATCGGTTATCGGGCCATTCCTTTCAACCTCAAAGGTGTGTGCCTTAACAACGTCTCTAATCTTGAGATCCCCAGAAATTTTGAAATTGTCTCCATTTTTCTTAATGGAAGAACTTTTGAAGACTATTTCCGGAAAGGTTCCAACATTGAGGAAGTCAGGTGATTTTAGATGATTGTTCCGGTCTTCATTTCCTGTCTCTATACTGGCAGAATCGATAGTTACCGTAACAGATGATTTTTCTACGTTTGACAAATCCTCGATCCCAATCACACTAAATTTCTTGAACCTGCCGCTGACGTGTGATATCATCATGTGCCTTACAGTAAACTCAATACTCGAATGCTCCTTATCAATGCTCCACTTTCTTATCTCTTCATTTTTTGCTATTTCCATGATAGCTAATATCATTTTTATATATAAAAATAAAATATCATTCCTTTTACCAGATAACATTGAGGTTAGCTAGATGTTTATGATCTAATCCCTAAAAATGAGGCCGAATTTTATCATATCATAAAATTTGCCTTTGAGGAAAATTGAATCCTTTTCAATGCCTTCAATGGAGAATCCATTCTTGATGAGAACTCTCATGGAGGAAGGATTGTTATGCATCACTGAAGTGTATAACCTGTGCATTTTGAGGGTTCTATAAGAATAGTCAACAACCAGCCGAAGCGATCCTCCCGCTATTCCTTTATTTCTATACCTTGAATTCACCCAGTATCCTACATGTGCACGTTTATTTTCATAATCGATATCTTTCAATCCTATGATGCCCACAGGTTCATTCTTGTATATTATGAACCAATCAATGATGAATGGCCTATCAATCTCAATCCGGTTCTTTTCAATAAACCACCTTGCATCCTCTTCGGTGTATGGATAAGGAAAGCCTGCAGAACCTATGGTTTGGGAAATACTCGGATCGTTTGCCAGAGATGCTAATTTTCCTGCATCCTCAAGTTTCAATGGCGATTCTAATTTAACATCCCCTGATGCAAGCAATATTCGTTCCACAGGCTTCTAATGAAACTTTGATATATAAAAGTGCATGATGCCCGGGCTTTTTTTGGATTTTATTTTGTTAGGAAGGGATATCGCATCATCTTTGTGAAAATTATATATCTAGAACATAATCAAAGTGCAATGCCGCAAGTGGAAGAAACTTTGCATAAAATCATCTTAGGCGATTCACGAGACTTGTCTTTAATACGGGATAAGAGCGTGAATCTTGTTGTCACTTCTCCGCCATATCCAATGATAGAAATGTGGGATGACCTCTTTTCCTCAATGAATAATGACATTCAGAGCAATCTCAAGTCTGGGAATACAATGGCTGCGTTTGAAATGATGCATACAGAACTCGATAAAGTTTGGCAGGAATGCTTCAGAACATTGGATGACGGCGGAATTATGTGCATTGTTATTGGTGATTCTGCAAGAACCGTTGGAGGGAATTTTCAGCTTTATCCTTCCCACTCAAGAATCATATCAAAGATGTTGAGTATGGGGATGTCTTTTCTTCCATCAATAATATGGAGCAAACCTACGAATTCTCCTAATAAATTCTTAGGTTCCGGAACATTGCCTGTGAGTGCTTATGTTAAAATGGAGCATGAAAACATATTGATATTCAGGAAGGGGGGAAGAAGGGAGTTTACTAAAGCCGAAAAGCCATTGAGATATGAAAGTTCAATTTTCTGGGAAGAGAGAAATGAATGGTTCTCTGAAATATGGAAGGGAATAGTAGGAAAGAGGCAGGAACTCGTCAACGACGGCAGCAGAAAGAGGAGCGCCGGATTTCCCATCGAGATTCCTTTAAGATTGATAGCAATGTTCTCAATCATAGGGGATACGGTGCTTGATCCTTTCGCTGGAGAGGGAACCACGTCAACTGCAGCAATGCTTCTAAGAAGGAATTCATTGGCAGTGGAAATTGACGAGAATTACCTTAATCGCTGCCGCAATAACGTCAATTCTGCTCAAAACGACTTAAACAGGCTAATCGATGAACGAATTCTCAGGCACAGTTCATTCATTATGGAGAAGAAGAATAGGAACCTGGAATATTTTAACCGTCCATTGGGAACCCCCGTGGTTACCAGTAATGAACAGTGGATAACGATGAATAAAATACAGGATATTCATCAAACAAAGAGTTCCTCAATTTTTAACGCCGAATTCAGGATTTCATACTGTGATTCATAAACACTATTCTGCATTGAATGATCAATTGCGGTTCACTATCATCGGATATGATTTCTCCCTGCAAAAAGAAGTGAATGCGCGACTCAGTTCCGAATCTAGCAGGGAAAACTCTTGCACCTCTAAAATTGTGAATCTTTTTTCTGTTGAATTGCTTATAAAGGCTTTCCGATAGAAAAAAGTGCGAGGGATGGGATTTGAACCCACGAACCCCAACGGGACAGAATCTTAAGTCCTGCACATTTGACCAGACTCTGCAACCCTCGCATTTGGAGAGTTTACCACATCACTCAAGAGGTAAACTGATGCCAGTTTCAACGAAACAGGAATTTTTGCTATTTCCATCAACCGCACTGGCAATGCGCTTCATGTTATTTCGCTTTATTTAAGTTTCGAATCATGGATTCAGCCAAAATATTTGATATATCAAGAAGAAAGGAATCGAAAAAATGATTACTTAAATACTCTTAACGGATTTCGTCATTATGGTATATCAAGGAGGTTTTCCCGATAATGGGGAAATTGTTAACTTTACAGTGGAGGATGAACCAAAATGGGTAAAGGTAAAACTTAGTGATGGTTCAGAAATACAGATCAAGATGGAGATTGTTGCCATAATGAAGAATGGCAATGATCCTAACACCGGTTTACCCATATATATGGTGCAGGCAACCAATATCATTAGGTTGAATAATATACCGAAAGAGCTTATAAGCAAAAAACCCAAAGAAGGAGACAAAGGGCAGAGTGGTCTTTACAGATAATTCATAAGGAGGGTACCCAATGGAACCGGAAATGGATGAAAGAGATCGGATGATCTTAGAAATTCTTCAGAACAACTGCAGGACCACTAACACTGAAATAGCACTTTCATTGGGCGTCTCCGAAGGAAC
>JAJZYV010000200.1 GCA_021797955.1 Thermoplasmata archaeon | reverse complement strand
TAAGGTGATATCTCAAAGTGGCAAAGATGATCCCATGACAACTGTCGGAGAGTTTGTCGGTTACACCATACTTGGTGAAGAGGGCGCAATATGCTTCAGGATATCCAGTGAAGACAAAAAGAATCTACTGAGATTAATTCCAGTTTCTGGTCTCATAGCCATAGAATTTGACGATGAGGAGCTTTTAAGCCCAAAAAAGAAAGAGGAGAGCCAGGACAAAACAACCTACTTCAACTGAATTTCTTTCATGATCTCATAATGAGGACCGCCAGAGGTAAGTTCACTTTTAAAAAATATTAACCTGTTACAAATCTCATCAGTAAATTTTTCATTTCCAAACCTTACCATTATATTCTTTAAATCTGTGGGCTTTCTGAACCTAGAAACCGTTATGTGAGGGACGAAAGGCTTCTTTTCTTCAGGGATACCTTCAAGAAAAAGTGCCTTGTTGACAGTTTTCTCGAGCATGTATATTTCTGGTGAATATACCTTCACGTAGAGAACATTGGCCAGACCCTTTGAAGGAAATTGACCTACCGATTCCGCACGGACCCTGAATGGTTGAAATTCTATCTTTTCCATGGCTTGAGAAATTCTGGTTGCACTCGTTTCGTCTATATCTCCAAAAAACCTCAATGTGATATGTATCTGATCTGGAGGAACGACTTTTGCGGTTTTCTCATATTCCCTGTTAATCTGTTCCAAAAGAGGATACATCTTTTCCAGTGATTTAAGAGGAACCGCCATAAATCCTCTCATTCATAATGATCAGCTACACTATATATACCTTTTTTATCTTACTGCAAACATGCACGAAGTTCCTGAGAATTTGGGTTATACGAAAACACATGAGTGGGTTAAGCAGGATGGTAATGTTTGTACTGTTGGGATAACGGACTATGCCCAGGGACAGCTTACAGATATTGTATATGTTGATCTTCCAAAGGTTGGAAAAAAATTGAAAAAGGGAGAGGTTCTCCTAACGGTTGAGTCAGTCAAATCTGCTGAAGACGTTTATTCCCCTGTTGATGGAGAAGTTGTTGAAATAAACAATGAGTTGGAGAATAAACCTGAGATTCTGAACCAGAAACCATATGAAAGCTGGATGGCGAAAATCAAGACCTCAGGTGGAATCGTTTCACTTATGAAACCAGACGAATATAAAAAATTCATTGGAGAATAGATGCCCGATCGTAGGGACCCGTACTACTGGAAGGCAAAGGAAAATAATTTCAGTAGCAGGGCAGCTTTCAAGCTCATTGATATTTTAAATAAGTTTTATCTGTCTATTGAGGGATGTAGTGTTCTTGAAATAGGATCCAATCCTGGGGGTTGGGCGGAGGTAATATCCATGAATAACCCCTCTTTTCATGTTGCAGTGGATATTAAGAAGGAGCCCTCTGAATTGCCATATATTTTCATCAGGGGAGATATTTCTAGAGATTCAACCTGGGATAATATAGTATCCACCATGAACGAAAATTCCAAGCGTAAATTCGACCTGATTCTTTCCGATGCAATGACAAACACAACTGGAAACAGCGATGTTGATCATTCTTCATCATATCTTATATGCAGAAAAATAATGGAGAAGGGTATTCCTTTATTAAACAAAGGTGGAAGCATGATTGTAAAGCAGTTTCAGGGTGATCTGACTCAGTCTTTCATAGAAAACTGGTCCGGTTATTTCAGGAGAGCTACCATAACAAAACCTGCTTCCTCAAGGCAAGCCAGCAGAGAAATATACATCGTTTTTAAATCCCTTATTTAGAAGCAAAACCCATTTCAGATAGTTTTTGTAATATCTGGGCATAAAATTCATATTCTACAATAACTACAATCCTTGAATCCTTAATTTCAGGAATCTCTTTAGATATATTTTCCATTATGGTCTCTATTCTGAAATCATCCATCTTTTTGTTGCCCCTGTTTTTGTCCATTTCATTCTTCCACGAAATTACAAAATCCTCTGGGGTTTCCTCATTGAACGATTTCTTCATAATCCGCTTCTTCCTTAGGATATAACTGACCATGTTTCCAGTGGTAAATGCCTCTGAATATTTGGTTCCAAACTCATCTTCGCTGGCATCAATGCCCTTCGCTGGAATTTCTCTGCTAACTGAATATCTTATGGATTCTATATAAATTGGGGGTGGAACCATTACTTCACCAAATCTTGAGAGAAGTGTGCCGTAAATTATTTCGTAATCATTAAGATCCAGTTCAAACGGATCCTCAATGAATTTTGTGAGCCCTTCCACTTCTCCAGGACTGATTCCAATTAGCATAACGTGCGGAATAAATTCATAGAGTTTGTCTTTAAGTTCATTACCGTCTGAAATTAGCCCCTTGACCCCACCAATAACAAGGACTTCCTTGCCGTCACTATTTTTTAAATTTACATATTTCATGAGTGAATCCTGGTTCTGCTAACGACTCTTAAAAATTCATCATGATCAGAAATTTCAGAAAGTTTTTTTGCCGTGATAACTGAGCATCCGCCCACCGTTTCCCTTGTAGTGTCCTGCCTGCTTACGAGAAGTGGGATTTTTTCCATTAGATCTGAAATGCTTTTAATGGCCATAATTCTCTCTCTGTTCATAGCCAAGTCCTCAAATAAACCCATTAAGAAAAGACTTTCCATAATATGGTCCCTGGCAAGAGCATTGAACGGAGCTTTCCGTATTAGGTTCATATCAAGCCCTATTTTAATCATGTTCGTATAAATATCAAACAGAAATCCATCATCTGGTTTCTCCGGTTCATCTTCCATTATGTTTGTATATTCCGAAATATCTATTTTTCTGCTGATATCTTCCTTTAGGATTTTCGTTAGTTTTGAAAAGACTTCAAGTGTCGCAGAATTACCTGATTCATAAAGAGAAATCGATCTTCGGGAAGTACCAATACTCATTGAAACATTTCCTATGGATAGTTTTGCCCGTGCCCTGGCCTCTTGCATTTTCTTGCCATCAAGAGATACATAATATCCGCCTGGTCCAGCGTAAACCAATGGCCTTTCACCATTTACATAATTATGGAATGTTTCTGTTGACATAATTGGAATTGAGTGTCTGAAATAAACTATACCATCCTCAAGAAAACCATTTCCTGCTCTTTCACCAATAAGCAAGACTGCTGAACCCAGCATTTTACCTATTCTTGAAATTTCAACAGCATTCTCTATTCTGAATGGATCCACATTGTACAGTATTTTAATGATATAGGATTCGTCTTCCCTTCTTGCTATGAGGTCAAAAGATGATAACCCGTCCAGATCACAGGCTGATAAAGAGAAACCAGATTCTCTCAGGAATCTGCTTGTATACTCAATCATTCCTTTCCTGTAATCATCCATAGTCCATACAAACAATTACATAGATATAATCGTTTCGCTATCCTTTTATGAGCTTTTCCTTGAACTTGATCCTGCTCTCATCACTTTCTGGATCACTTATAAGTTCATAATTATCGTAAGGCGCTTTTGCAACGGTAGTTTCAAAATTCATCAGTATGCCTGATCTGAATGCATGAATAATTGCCTTTTCACCCGGTTTTATTTCCAGTAAATTATCAACTTTCTTTGCCTTTATATCAGATCTGATATTCTTTAGAAATCTCTCTGAGAATCTGAACCTGTTCAGTGCAATGATCTCGTCTCCGGGGTAAATGCCTGCCTTCTGGGCAGGAGAGTTTTCAATGACCCCTTCCACATTTATTTTGGAGTTATTTATGCCGCAGATAATACCTAGAAATCCCTTTTCCTTTACTTCGTCATCCTCATTTTTTGCATATGATCTTACGATCTTGAAACCTATTCTCTTAAGTTCGTTGTCGAAATCTATGGGCTCGACTCCCCTTACATATTTAGTGAAGAAGGGTGTAAAATCAAGGCCTGATACCTCGTGAAGACTGGCAAGTAAATCCTTTTCTGTAAAACCTTTGCCATCTCGATTGTACTTTTCAAATAATAGACGGAAGAGATCATCCAAGCTTTTCTGTCCATTTGTATGCTCAATTATTCGTGCATCGATCATAAAGCCGAGAATCTCTCCCTTAAGGTAATAAGACACATAGCTGTTAATATTGTTTGGAGAAGGACGATACAATTTTATCCATGAATCAAAGGATGAATCTGACGCTGATTCATACTTGCTCCCCGGTAGAAATTCGTAAAATCTAATATATTCCATAAGGTGTTTGAAATATTCTTCCTCTTTTACAATTCCAGTTCTGTAGAGGTGAATCCACTCATAGAATGAGGTAATACCCTCTGAAACCCACAGCAAAGTAGTATAGTTTTCTTCCTTGTAATTAAAAGGCATCAGTTCTATTGGTCTGATCCTCTTAACATTCCATAAGTGGAAAAATTCGTGTGATACCGTTGACAGAAATTCAATATATTTTTTTCTTGGTGAAAACTGATATCTGTCGGTTTCAATAGTAGTTGAATTAAGATGTTCAAGCCCTCCTCCCTGGTTATCAAGAATGTGAATAATGAAAACATAGCGCTTATATGGAAGATTTCCAAACTGAGCCTTATAACTTTCAACAATCTTTTTTGTGTCCTGAACCAGCT
>JAJZYV010000199.1 GCA_021797955.1 Thermoplasmata archaeon | reverse complement strand
TCTTCTATGTTCACAGTATCAAGCCTCCAGCGGAAAATCATAAAGTTCAGGTGATAGATTCCAATCTCTTATTTCATTTGCATTTTCTGGCTGGAGTTTCATATTTCTCAACAATTTCTTCGAAAACTCCAATTTGTTTTTCTCCGTCGTGAAGATGTTAAATTTTTTTTCAAATCCAATTGTTGAACTAAATTTATGACTCAAGAATATTCCACCACATGCGGAAGATCCTGAATGTGCAGGATAAATCTCCACAAAATCCGGTAATTCAAGCAATTTCTCAAAAATAGAATTGTATTGGTCAAAAGAAGCTTGCCTGATATCCTCTTCTGCGGAAAATACAAGATCCGGTCTTCCTATATCACCGACGAATAGTGAGTCTCCAGTGAATACGCACCAGGGTGCTTTGGATCTGGATTCATCCGAAACGATCAGTGAAACGCTATCTGGTGTATGTCCCGGTGTATCCATAACCCTGATTTTCACGAACCCCATATCGAATGTGTCTCCATCTCTCAAGGGATTGAATTCAAATTTGGCTGGAGCAACTTTGGAAAGAGAAGGTTTAATTCCTAGGGCCCTTGCAAGTTCCTTAGATGCTGAATAGTGATCAGCGTGAACGTGCGATTCAATAACTTCCTTTATGCTAACTCCATTTTGAGATGCGGTGATTATGTATTTTTGGTAACCAATAGTTCTTAGAGGATCAATGACAACCCCACTCCCCCTAAATTCGTCTCCAATTATATAAGATGAGCAGCCATTTCTTTCATCTAACATTGGGATAATCTTCATTTTGTAATCCTTACCCACATAATGAATAATAATTGTATTAATCTTTTTGAAGACATTATTTCAGAGTTTGCTACAAATGTGCGTTAGATCGTCTACAATAGTTCTCAAAAATCCCTTCCGGAAAAATCTTAAGGAGCGGAGATTTTGGCAAACTTTAAGATTTTTGAGCCATATACACATGTAGAACCATGAAAACTAAGTATCCTATTGAAACAGTTTTGCAGTTGGAAAGGGATGACTGCAAAATAACCAATGCACTTTCAACGATGAAGGGGATAAGATCAATCACGAGACTTAAGATAGAATCTGATCAAACCCTCCACGTGGTGGAAAAGGAGGACTTTACCGAATCTGAAATGAAAGAGGTTAGGGCTGTTTCGAAAAAGATAGCTCACGCCGGGAATAACAAACTGTGGATCTATGGAAAGAGCTGTTCAGCGTGTAGGGCAATGGCAATGAGCGATGCAGTACTTGTATCCTCTACTTCAGTGGATGCGAAAAGAATAATTTTCAGAATAATTGTTGAAAATAGGGGGATCCTGAGAAAGATAATAAACGATCTTTCCGAACAGGGATTACTCCCTAAAATAGTTGAGGAACCAAATGATCAGAAAAACGAAATGTCTGAAAGGGAATATGCAGTCCTGAAAATGTGCTATGATCTTGGTTTTTTTGAGAATGAGAGGGTTTCATCCATGACCGAGATTGCAAAGGTTATGGGGATTTCGACTTCATCACTCTCCGAAACTCTTCGAAGGGCAATGAGGAAGGCGATCAGGGATTTCCTATCCAGGAAAACCCCCTAGACCATAGCCTGTTTCAGCCGCCTTGATTTTTTAAATAATGTTTCAAACTCCTCAAATGTAAGCTGCTGCAAACTGTCGCTCAGTGCGTTATCTGGATCCGGATGCGTTTCAACCATTAATCCATCGGCACCTGCTGCAACTGAAGCGAGTGCCAGAGGGGAAACAAGTTCTCTTATGCCTGCTGGATGGCTTGGATCTGAAATTATTGGATAATTGACCTTGTTTTTTAGTAGCGGAATTGCAGCAACGTCAAGTGTGAATCTTGTCGAGGTTTCAAATGTTCTAATTCCTCTCTCCACCAATATTATTTCCTCATTCCCTGTTTTGGAAATGTATCTTGATGCCTGGTAAAACTCCTCCAAAGTATTTCCAAATCCCCTCTTTAGCAGAATGGGTTTTCCAGTTTTTCCTGCTTCTTTCAGAAGCGGGAAATTCTGACAGTTTCTGCTACCTATCTGAAGGATATCTGCATATTTTGATACTACTTCAATATCTTCCGTATTCATGACCTCAGTAACAATCAACATGTTGTTCCTCGAGGCCGCATTTTTCATTATTTTAAGCCCTTCCTCACCCAATCCCTGAAATGTGTCGGGTGAAGTTCTTGGCTTATATGCCCCTCCTCTTAATATCCTAACGCCCAGAGAAGATAAGAAAGAGGCGGTAATTTCTATCTGTTCCCTACTCTCAACGGCACATGGACCGGCTATAAATTGCAGGTCACCAACCTTGAAGAGTTCCCTTACCTCATACATCTCATTCAACATGGTAATTGTTTCCCTCCTCTTTAAGTTCTACGAGAAAATTTGGTTCTTTCAGGATGGATGATCCTACTAAGTAGGCATCAAAATCCATTTTGAATAATTCCCTGTAATTTTTACTGTCAATCCCACTTTCCAATATTTTTGAATCTCTCTTCTTGATTAATTCCAATGCACTCCTCTCCTCTGGTTCCATATTTAATGTTTTCAAATTTCTTCTGTTGTATCCAACCATTATATTTTCACCCTCTGGAATTTTTTCATATGAGTCCAGTGAATGAAATTCCACAAGACAGTCCATTCCCAATTTTTTCGCATACTCTGTAAGTCTCACTATCAGACCCGCCTTCAGAAAGTCCGCTATCAGTAACACTGCATCATATCCTGCATTGAACCCTGTGAGTATCATGCTCTCCCTGTCAACAAAGTCTTTCATCAGCATCGGTATCTGAAGAGATTGAAGTTTTACTGCGTCATCAAGCGCTCCATTAAAATAGTCCGGCTCAGAGAGAACACTTATTGCAGTTGAATAATTTTTGATAAAGACTGCAAATTCATTTACATTCTGAAACTTAGACCCCGAAAACCCGGAGGGCGAAGTTCTCTTATACTCTACTATCAGCCCCTTTCCTCCTTTTTTGATCCTCTCCTTCAATGAGATTACTGGCCTTGTTCTCATGCTTTCTGTGATCAAGATTCTGTTCTCATTGTTCCTGTATATGGATTCAACCACACTCATTTCATCACCATAAAATTTGTTAATATCTCCTTTCCGAATTCTGAGTAAAAGCTTTCAGGATGATACTGGATACCGAAGAATTTCTTGTCTTCTGTGTGAAATCCCATTACGCTTCCGTCAGATTTCGACCGGCAATCTACCACCAGATTTCCATTTCCTTCCACTGCAAGTGAATGGTATCTTACAGCCCTGAACTCCTGAGGTATTCCATCGTAAAGGGGAGAGTCGAAATGCTGCATGGTGTCTAGTTCTCCATGCAACTGCTTGTCCATCCTGTAAATTGTTGAGCCCGAAATCAACCCTAATAATTGGTGGCCAAAGCATATTCCGAGTACCTTTGCATTTTTCTGACACCTGATAAAATCCAGAATTTCTCCTCTGTCCTTCATATTTTCTGGTGTTCCAGGTCCCGGTGAAATAATTATTTTATCAAACTGCGTGTTGGCTAAACTTTCCAAATTGTCATTTTTTCTAATCTCTGGTTCAATGCCCATTTCTCCAACATACTGTACAATGTTGTATACAAACGAATCATAATTGTCAATGATCAATAACTTCATTCATTGCTCCTCCCATTGAATTAAACGCCTTGATTACAATTTCATAGACTTCCTTTTCCGGCACCGAGTCCTTCACTATTCCGGCACCAGCTCTTGTGAAAAACTCCCCATTATTTCCATATATGGTTCTTATTGTTAGGGCAAGATCCATCTCATTTTTGCCAATGATTCCCAGCGATCCTGCATATGGCCCCCTTGATGTTTTCTCCATTTTGATGATATTCCGTATCGCCCTTTCTTTAGGCGCTCCGGAAACAGTTCCTGCTGGAAAAACCGACGATACAATAAAATCATTTCCTATTCCGTCCCTCAGTTCACCTTCCACTCTACTGACAATGTGCATCACTGAGGAAAAGTGCCTGACCTTCATGGATTGTGTGACCTTTACAGATCCGTAATTGCAAATTTTCCCGAGATCATTTCTTGCAAGATCTACCAGCATCCTGTGTTCCAGCAACTCCTTTGGATCATTTTCGAGCTCTTTTTCTAATTCCCTGTCTTTTTCCATATTCCCTGAAACTGGTCTTGTCCCTGCAATTGGTTCTATCATTATACGTTTGCCAATTCTTGTCACAACATTTTCAGGGGAACTCCCCAATACCTCCAAATCCCCAAAACGGTAATAAAATACATACATAGACCTGTCTTCAAAGAGGTATTTTATGACCTGTTCAACTGGGTCCATTGCAAAGGGACCAAATTCCTTGGAGATGACCATCTGGAGCATCTCTCCGCTCCTGATCAGTTCCCTAGTCTCTTTTACGGACTCTTCCAGTTCCTGATCCCTATGTGGAGGAATAGAGGATATGGATCTTATAGGAAAATCTCGAACAAAAACATCCCTTTCCAGTGTTTGCGGTAGAAGCATGAGAATGGGCGGGAAGTCTTTTCTTAGTGAAGATACACTGAATATTGAGTCAA
>JAJZYV010000198.1 GCA_021797955.1 Thermoplasmata archaeon | reverse complement strand
CATTGATGAGAATGACACCAGCTTCCAGATCCTGAGAAACATCCTCTCCCGAATCCTTCCATTTGATGAAATTTTGGAACCAAGTCATGATATCATCAAACCACGCTTCTACCCTGAACTTATAGATTCCTTCAGAATCAAGCATGACAAATGTTCTGAATATATCATTCTTATCCAGGTCCATGGAAACTGCTTTCCAAGATTTTCCATTTGGTGGCTTGTATTTGAGCTGTCCCCTGATTACATCGGTTCCATGGGAAAAAATTCTGCAACTAATTTTTTGCAAAAAACCGCATTGACCCCTTGCAGGTATTGCTCCCGTATCAACAATGGGCCAGATATTGTCTATTATTATTGCACCTATTTCATATCCTGTTTTCATTTTAGATCTCCTTTATAAATTCATAAGCAAGGCATGAAAGGGGTGGAAGAATGATCTCCATTGACCAAGGGTAACCATGCATTGAGGTTTCTTCTGAATTAGTTTCTGCCATGAACTCATAACCGCTCCCTCCATATTCCAAAGAGTCTGAATTGAATATTGATCGGTATTTCCCCTTTTGAGGAATACCTATGCGGTATTGATGCCTCGGTACTGGTGTGAAATTGAATATATACAATATCATTGAGTTTGAATAACTGTTTTTTCTAATAAATGAAATTACAGTATTTTCGTTATCGTTGAAATCGATCCATTGAAATGAACTTTGAACGAAATCGGTTTTACTCAGATCATATATTTCATAAATTGCGTTTAGTCTTTTTAAAAGATTCTCAATAGCGACCTTTTTTTTATCGTCTATTCCAATGAAAATCTGTGACTCAAAGTTCCATTCTGTTTCCTGACCAAATTCAACGCCCATGAAAAGTAACTTTTTTCCTGGAAATGAAAACATATAGGATATGAGAAGTCTGAGATTTGCAAGTTTTGATTCGCTGCTTCCAGGCATCTTAGAGAACAAAGATCCTTTTCCATGAACCACCTCGTCATGCGATAGTGGAAGGATAAACTTCTCAGAAAATGCATACCAGAGACTGAAAGTTATCCGGTTCATGCTGAATTTCCTGTATATGGGATCGGCAGAGAAGAATTCAAGAGTATCATGCATCCAACCCATATTCCACTTGTAATCAAATCCCAATCCCCCTGATGAGATATCTCTGGTTACCCCTGGCCATGCTGTGGATTCTTCCGCAATCATCATGGCTCCTGGAAATCTCTTTTCAACTGACGAATTCAACTTTCTAAGGAAATCTATGGCCTCAAGGTTTTCCCTCCCCCCATACCTGTTGGGAACCCAGTTTCCTGGCCCTCTAGAATAATCAAGATATAACATGGAAGAAACTGCATCGATCCTAATACCGTCTATATGAAATAAATCAAGCCAGTAAAGGCAATTGGAAATGAGGAAATTAACCACTTCTCCCTTTCCATAATCAAATATCATTGTGCCCCAGTCTGGATGATACCCTTTTCTGGGGTCTTCATACTCATATAAATGCGATCCATCAAAAAGAGTTAATCCATATCTATCCTGCGGAAAATGGGCGGGAACCCAATCCATGATTACACCTATCCCATTTTGATGAAGCAGATCCACAAGATATCGAAAATCATCTGGAGTTCCGAACCTTGATGTGGGAGCGAAATAGTTGATTACCTGATATCCCCATGATCCATCTAAGGGATGTTCCATAAGAGGCATAAATTCTACATGAGTGAACCCAAGATTCTTTATATGTATGCAAAGTTCCTTCGCGATTTCGGTATAGCTAGGGAAAGAGCCATCCTTATTTCTTTTCCATGATCCAAGATGAATTTCATAGATGGAAATTTTCTCTTTAGTATGATCTGTAAATGCCCGCTTCTTCATCCATTCATCATCATTCCATCGGTATTCGGAATCAAAAACCAGAGCGCCTGTTCTTGGCCTAATTTCAGAATATGCTGCAAATGGATCGGTCTTCTCTATCACACTTCCATTTCTGGTTTTAATTGCATATTTATATATCTCGCCCTTGAAAACATCAGGTATAAACAACTCCCAGATGCCTGAGTTTCTAACATTGATCATTGGATGGGAATCATGGTGCCAGTTGTTGAAATTCCCTATGACAGATACAGAAACAGCGTTTGGTGCCCAAACCACGAATCTTACCCCTTTGCATTCAGGAAATGAAAGTACGTGAGCACCAAAAATTTTGTAGGCATTAAGGAGATTACCGCTCCTGAACATAGCAATCTCCTCATCTGTAATCATTGGTTCAAATTTATAAGGATAATGCATACATAAAACATAAGCGAATATGTCTAAAAAACATATCGTGTAATCTTTTGAAGAATTTGCGGGAATTGATCAACCGTATACCCCTTAGAATATTTGATCTTTGGAGAAATGTTAACGTTTCAGCTCTAACCTGCATTTTACTACCAGTACTGTGTGTACTAATATTATAAGAACTATCAACCGCCTTTACACTCCATACGATTTCGCAATTTGAAGAATTAAAGAAAGAACTCACACAAATCCTTATTTGTTCTGTTCCAGCACAAATTATAATTTAATAATAGTTCTGCATAACCGAATATGAGAATTGAAGATATTGAGGAATCTCAGGGGTATTTCACCACCACAGTTGCCCTAGTCACATCCAAACACAAAGACCTTGTTAATGTTATGTCGGCAGAATGGTCTCTCAGAGTCTCTCTTGATCCTTTCCTTATGGCTGTTTTTGTTGGTTATGAAAGGGAAACCTACAAATTGATCCATGAATCGGGGGAATATGGTTTAAGTTATTGTACTGATCAGCAGGGTGAATTGGCTCATATAGCAGGAAATTATTCTCTATCAAAGCATAATAAATTTGAGCTGGCAAACTTTAAGACGTTCGATTCAAAATATATTTCTGCACCCCTCATAGATGAGTGCATTTCGAATTTTGAATGCAAGGTAATAGACGAATTTAAAGTTGGGGACCACGCAGCGTTCATAGGCCAGGTGATGACGGCCTATTATGATCCCGAGAAGAAACCTCTGGTATTTCATAATGGCAAATTCAATCATATTGGATCTAAGATGACCCACTAAAGCCTTACCTTTGCTCTAAAATATCATTGCAGTTTTCCAACGTACAGCTTTGTAGTATATCTTATTGTGACCTTCCCATCCTTCTGGTATGTGTTAAATTCATCCTTTAAATTTGAGATCATCTCTTCATATTT
Organism: Thermoplasmata archaeon; assembly: GCA_021797955.1. Next base: position 1,360 of record JAJZYV010000198.1, on the reverse strand, counting down.
ATTGTCCGATGGTTTCAGGCTGTAGGAAGCAGACAAATATCGACCAATGAGACCTTCCATATCAAGTTCCTGAAGGTTAGGATACTGATAATATCCATAGGACCAGTTAAAAAACTGAGAAATTAGATCATCTGAAATGTTTGAACTTCCGGTTCCATGGTATCCTTTGCTGTACTTGGCAGCGATCCTCTCATATTCTGCTGTAAAGATGTCCTTATTATCCCTGTCATTCCATATTAATGCAACCAGATTGGGACTTTTCAGAATTCTTCTGAACTCCCTTCCTGCCTTTTCGAGATTGAACCAGTGAAATGACTGCCCTGCACTAATCACATGCACACTGTGATCAGATAAACCAGTGGATTCAGCTGTTCCTTTCATAATGGTGGCATTCCTATATTCTCCTAACTGATCCCTACATATTTGCAACATTTCATCATTTGGATCAATACATACAACTTTGTTTTGATTCTCAAGAAACATGCGTGATAAGATTCCTGTTCCGCAGCCAATATCCGCAACTGTCATCGTAGAGTTAAAGGAATATTTATTTGTTAAAACCTGCAAAATCTCCTTTGGGTATATTGGTCTGTATTTTGAGTATAGATCGCCCTTTCCTGTGAATAACTTATCATTCCCTTCCATGCCTATGGAATCCCATGCACGTTAAAAAGATGCGTGTTGAAACGTTTGCTAATTTAGAAGGGATCGTTATACCTCTATTTAGTATACTTTTATTTCATTACATCGAATTAATTAGAAATTCGTACTGCATGTTGCCGTTTCCGGCTAAATAGTCAGTGGAAAGGTTAAATTAGATTCGGATAATATCCCGATACCAAAAAAATGGTGATAATATGCCAGAAGACCTAGATTCGTTTGACATAGCGGTTAAACAGCTGGAAAAAGCTGCAAAAGCTATGAAGTTGGAGCCAGAGGCTCTTGAAATATTAAGACAGCCAAAAAGAATAGTTCAGGTAAGTATACCCGTGAAAATGGACAATGGAAAAACAAAGGTTTTCACAGGATTCAGAGTACAATACAACATGGCCAGAGGGCCAGCAAAGGGAGGTATTAGATTCCACCCTGAGGAGACTCTGTCCACAGTGAAGGCATTGTCCGCGTGGATGACATGGAAAGTAGCGGTTGTGAACATCCCGCTTGGTGGTGGAAAGGGAGGAATTATATGCAACCCCAAGGAATTAAGTCAGGGAGAACTGGAGAGATTGAGCAGAGGTTATATCAGAGCATTGTACGATGTTCTTGGTCCAGAAATAGATGTTCCAGCACCTGATGTTTATACAACACCACAGATAATGGCATGGATGCTCGATGAATTCGAAACTATCAGAAGACACCC
>JAJZYV010000197.1 GCA_021797955.1 Thermoplasmata archaeon | reverse complement strand
TTATGAATTGGAAATATTCAATACGGAGCCTGACAGTTTTACGAACGTTGAAATATAACCAGTGTGGATGATTCCAGATGATACTGGTCGAACGGCATCTTTTTTGACCTGCATTTGTCTCATGCTTAATTCAACTGATTCTAGATGGTAAAACCCGCTTTCTGTGTACTCATATACTGTTTTCTCAAGTTGATTTGTTGTTGGTAGATAAGTTACAATTCTGCTTCCTGGACTAATCCATGTTTTTTGTCTTTCCACATTTTTCCAGGGTTCGGGAAGATCCAAGAATATTGCATCAAATCTCTTTCCCTCAGGATCAAAATTTTCAAATTCTTCAACATTAATATGTACGTCCATTCCGGATAAATTCCTGACATTATTCTTGGTTATTCTGGCAGACTCATCGCTGTGATCTACACCAGTGTAAAATCCTGGGTCTCCAACTACCTTTAGGATGGCAACAGTTAAAGCACCCGATCCAGTTCCACTTTCAAGTACCCTAGAACCATATTTTATATTTCCGGAAGTAACCATGTAAGAAGCATCTTTTGCATCAATTATCTGTGCACCCCTGTGGGCGATACTCGAGAATAATGGAATGCTGAAGTCAAGCAAAACATAGCTTCTGCCGTCTATTTTCACAATGTCTCCAGACTGCATTATTACGTTCCCGGGTATTTCAACCGTCTTCTTTCCCATTCTAACCCTGTTGTTCAATTCGTCAAACTCAAGAGATACTTGATTAGCGCAAAGAATTTTCATTTCTGCCCACCATAATATCCAATCACTATGTCTGAAACATTATTTCCAGACGGGCCCGTATTTATTGCAGCATTATATTTTTCAGCAAGAGATCCAGTGTCACTATTTTCAATATACTTATCTATCTCTGAGTCAAGAATGGATTTTTTAATGCTTGAGTCAACTAAAAACCCCGCATATCCACTGTTTCCATCCATTCCATCGCTGGCCAGAGAGAGAAATGAAAAAATTTCGCTGTTCTCACTTTTCTGTAAAACTAGAGCTGAAAGGTAACAATTTCTCCCTCCCTTTCCATTTCCATCCACAATTGATGTTGTTTCGCCGCACATGGAGTAGAAGAAGGGTTCCTTAATCTCTGAGAACTTTTTCCTCAACGCTTTGAGGATTCTGTCAGAGCATTCCTTTACGTCGCCATATAGTTCGTGACCGAGGAAAAATCTTTTCCTTTCTGTGTCCATCATTTTAAGAAAGTCGATAGCGTATTTTTCACCGTTTAACACCAATTTTGCTTTAATCTTGCACTCTCTATAGGTGATTTTTCTCCCGTTTATCCCGAACTCCTTCAAAATTTCGCCATCCCTCTTCATTTGAGCACTGGGCGGATAAAAAGGATTCGATCCGATTAGACCTATTTCATCTGAAGGAACGTCCGAGATTGCCAGTATAAGAACTTCCCCGTAGGATGTGTGGTTTATCATCTGCCCACATTTAACCATTGACAATTGGCACCTCAGAAAATTCATCTGGTCGATTGGGTGGCCACTCTTTACAAGTTTATCCATCAGGCCAGCATATTTCTCTGTTCCTACTTCATCTATGGGCACTTCAAATAAAGAGGATGCACCTCCTGACAAAAGAAAAATCAATTTGGCAGCATCATCATTTGAATAACTTTCAAGAATATGCCTTGAAGATTTAAAAGTGTCACTCATGGGAACCGGATGGTTGCCCTTCAGATATTCCATGTCATCTCCATCAACGAAATTTGGACTGAGACACATTTTAATCCTTGCGTTTTTCTTGAGGGTATCTTCCAACCCTTTACACATTCCAACGGAGGCCTTACCTATTGCCAGAATGCTGTAAGTATCCTTTCCTATGAATGTCCTTATTTCGTCTTTTAATCCTTTCATCACATTAACGGGACTTTCAGTGTCCATGACCTCTTTAATTGAATTTTTGATTAAATTGCTTTCTTCGTTGACATTCTTGGACATAACCACACATTTCCACAATGGATTAAAGTTTAATCAGGAAAAATTTTAGAAAATATTTTTATATCGGTGTAGTTTCTTAGTATAGAGGTGAAACCGTGTTATTCAACTTTTGTCCAAGGGATGACGATGATGATGACGATGACACTGATGATGACGATGACGATTTCTAAGTTAGAGTGAATAAATGAAATTAAATCAAAATTCTAACATTGAAACTCTTTTAACAGAAAGAATGTTGGAATTTATTAAAAATTTGGGTTTTAAAGAGTTTACTGAGGCTCAAGAAATGCTTATTCCTGAGATAATGAGAGGGAATAATTCTCTTTTGATTTCCCCTACTGGAAGTGGAAAAACTGAAGCTGCGATCTTCCCAATCCTCGATTACATACTGAAAAATGATCCGAGTCCGATAACTGTTCTTTTCATTACTCCCCTTAGGGCACTGAACAGGGATATGCTCGGAAGACTCAGAAAATATGGACAGAATCTTGGGATAAGGGTTCAGGTAAGGCATAGTGATATTTCCGAGAAGGAGAGGAAAGAAATTAGGGATAGACCAGCTCCAATTGTTATTTCCACTCCCGAATCCATTCAGATTCTATTGAATAGTAAAAAAATCAGTGAGTATTTGAAAAACGTAAAATTTGTTGTTGTTGACGAACTCCATGAATTAGCCCAAAATGAGAGGGGAACTCAACTATCGATTGCATTAGAGAGACTTGAGGCTATTGCACCGGGATTTATACGGATAGGGCTATCAGCTACAGTGGGGAATCCAGAGGAACTGGCAAGCTTCCTCAACCCATCAAAGGAAGTTTCAATTTTGAAGACGAGCATGATAAAGAATATGGATTTTGAGATCACAATTCCAGATCCCGCTCCAGAAGAAGTGGCTGGTAAAATGGGTTGTGAAAGATCCTATTCAGGTGCAATTGTCAGAATACACGACCTAATAATGGAGCATAATGGAACTCTGGTTTTTGTCAACACAAGAAGTGTGGCAGAAGATATAGCATTCAGAATACTTCTTTATTACGGAAAGACGCAAATCATGGTTCATCACGGATCACTGTCCAGAGAGATCAGAGAAGAGGCAGAAACTGAGTTTAAAAACGGGAGGCTAAAGGCTTTAATATGCACATCATCCTTAGAGTTAGGCATAGATATTGGATCTGCAGATCTCGTTATACAATTTAACTCCCCCAGGCAGATCAATAAACTGGTCCAGAGAATAGGGAGATCTGGCCACTGGATTGAGAAAGTTTCGAAGGGCATAATTCTATGCGGCGATCTAATTGAAATGGAGGAGGCAATGGCAATAGTCTGCCAGGTTTCTGAGAAGATACTTGAGCCGGTTTTTATCAGGAAAAATTCTTATGCAACAGTTGCAAATCAAATACTGCTCGAAGCTCATAGAAAAAAGAAATTCGAAGCAATTGAATTCTATAATCAGATAAAAAGATCCTATCCGTTGAGAGAAGTAACTGAGGAGGAATTTCTGTCAATTGTGAATTTCCTTAATGTAGCCAAAAAACTCCGATTTGATGGAAAGGAAATATACAGAAGTTATGCCTCACTGGAATATTTCATTTCCAACATCTCAATGATCCCAAGTGAAAAGACGTATAGGGTAGTGGACACCGCCGCCAGAAAATTTGTTGGAACCCTTGATGAAAGATACGTACTGAGTGAGATAGAACCTGGATCATATTTTGTGATGCGGGGTGCAACCTGGAGAACCATTAGACTTCAGGAACAGACCATATTTGTTGAACCTTTCAGCACCGCTGCACTGACTCCAAAATGGACTGGTGAAGATATTCCCGTGTTAAGGGATGTGACAACAAGGGTTTCTGTCAATAGACTGTCCGGATATATCGACCCGTCTGTTGATAAGAAATCATCAGTTCAATTGAGGAAATGGATTTCCAAGAAATTAGCTTTGGATAATAGAATATACGTGGAAACCCACGGCCCAGAAATACTTATACAGATACTCTTAGGAACACGTGGAAACTTTGCACTGTCTGAGATTATAGGATCATTGTTAACTTCCTTAACAGGGGAAAGTGTCGAAACGGATTACTCCCCTTATCACATTTATCTCAGAACATCAAGAAGAATCAGGGCGGAAGGTATTATCGAAATGATAAAATCCTTAGAAAAGCAAAACATCGACATACTAATTGAAAACACTGTGAGAAGATCAAGGTTTTTCAATGGAGTGTTCATTTATGAGGCCAGAAAATTCGGAGTGATGAAAATAGACAGTGATATGACAAGAATGAGAATTGAGAAAATAATTGAATCCTACAAAAACACAGTGCTTTACGAAGACGCCATTAGAAAGTTGATTAACGACTATATGGATATGGATTCTGTCAGAGCATTCATCGAAAGTGTCGAAAGTTTGGAAATAATAGGGCAGGATTATTTCAGCGAGGGTAGCGAGCAATTTTTATCCCACTATTCTGAGAGGATCGCCCCACTCAAACCAACTAAGGCAATTGTTGATTCCATCAGGGAAAGATTGTTAAATGAAGAAATAACTCTTCTTTGTACAAAATGCCTTTGGACACACACAGATAGGGTGAGAAATCAAATTAGA
>JAJZYV010000196.1 GCA_021797955.1 Thermoplasmata archaeon | reverse complement strand
GAACCGATTTTCTTCCCATTTTGACTTTAAAAAACGAATTTTAATGCAATCGACCAGTAATATTTTTCCAAAGCATCAACTTAGAAATCACATTATTTGCAAAATGAGATTACATTTTTCTAATGCTATACCTCATTGGATGAATATATTTAGCAAACGCATATATGGCTTATGCTTTAAGGATCCATATTTGAATATCCGCGCATTAAATTGTTTTTATATGTCAATTTTATCATTAAGTTCAGAGACCCTGGATACTCTTTTGAATGAAATGAATGAAAGAGTTTTAATTAAAGCATGTGGCCTAAATGGATGATGAAAGCCGTGGTTTTTACTCACTCTTTTTATCATCCTCTGTTTCTGCAATTGGAGACGGCATAAGAACGCTGGTGATACCGCTTGTTATTCTATATGTAACGGGTTCTATCTTTCTATTTGGTTTGATTTACTCTACAGAGTTTCTGGTTTGGATTGTGTCTTCTGGAATTAGCGGATATATCATAGATAGGACAAATAGAGTTAGTAACCTATTCTTTTCCAATTTTATTATGTTTTTCTTGATGTTAACGGTTTCCTTGTCTTATTTTTTTGCTTATACCTATTTTATCCTTTTTATCTTGATTGCAGTAATAGGCACAAGCATAGGTGAAACTTTCTTCAATCCTTCAAGTTTTTCACTACTTCCCGATATTGTTCACAAAAACCTTGATAAGCGCAATGCGCTTTTGTCAATGGGTATGAATGCCTCCTTGATAGTAGGCTACGTAATAGTGGGATTCGGATTCTTTGCTATTTCCTGGGGGTTTTTGTTAGCTGTTGACTCAGCATCCTTCCTGATCTCCGCTGTAATATCACACTTTGGCTTGAAGAAATATAGTATCATAGAAACGAAAGAAAAGATACAAATGTGGAAAGAAACACGGGAAGTAATCTTTTTCCTGAAGTCTAAGAAAATTATTCTTTACACCATCATTTTTGGCTTTGCATTTAATTTCCTGACATCTGGAATGGCAATAATTGTACCAATGATAGCTGTAGAAAACACCTCAATAGGTTCAATTTCCCTCAGCATATTCTATATTTGTGAGCTTTTAGGTATGCTTCTTGGCGGTTCTATAATAATTATAAAGAGAAGTAGGAAATTACTTACCTACCTTCTCATTGGCTCAATTGGGGAAGGATTGGTCATGTTAACAATGGGCATTTCTCTTCGCGACGAAGGCATAATAGTTATTGTAATGGTTATACTTCTTCTAGTTAATGGTGTTTTTTCTGAATTAATAAATATTCCTTTGAGAGTTTGGTATCAGCAATTAATCCCGAAAGATAAGAGAGCAAAAATAATCAACATAAAGGATCTGATTCTCACAATACCTATGGTTATTGTATTTCCCTTAATCGGATACCTGTTGGATTACTTTAGCGAGTGGCTAACCATATTCATATTTGGTTTTTCAGCCGTGATAGTCTCCATTGTGGAATTCATTTTGTTAAATCATATTGCTTTTGAAACAGATAACCAGCTTGAAATAAGAATCAATAATCAAAATTCTCAAGAACAGAAAACAAAAGTGTGACAGTGAACCACGCTTTCCATGCCCTCGCGGAACATAGTACGCACGTGATACGTAACGGGCTTTACCTTCGGGTTCGGAATGAGACCGGGTGTTACCCCGTCACTATGACCGTCACACTGCCATATTTCTAAAAGCTATTTTAACATTATTGTAAATGCCATGATTGCTTTCTTTCTATTCCCTGTAGTCACATTCAGCCTCGGAGCATTTGAATACGGATATTTCACCCTTATGGTTATACACAGGCTCCATAGTCCCAGTATTACACCTAGGGCAAATATATCTAAATTCCTTGTTCCTGTGCGAAAGCAGAACTTCATGTATCGTTTCCCTTGACAGGTATCTTGCCAGGTCAGTAATCGTCGTAATCCCGATTATCTTACCGTTATTATCCACAACTGCACACCTGGTTAATGCATTATCTGACAGGTATTTTGCGACATCCTTAATGTCCATATCTTCCTTTACATGTGGGAGTGGCCGCCTCATTACAGATTTCACCATTACTTTTTCAGCGGGTTCGTTTCTAGCTATAAATCTTCTAAGCAAGGTCCTTTCAGAAATCATACCGACACTTTTACCCGAACTGTCCTTAACAATCAAACCATAAACATGATTATTGTTCATTACGGAAGCTGCACTTAAAACTGATGAATCTTCAGTAATTGACATGTATTTTCTGTCTACTATCTTACCAATTTTCATAAAAAGGAATTGTTATATTAATTAATAAATTTTAATTCATTCATTAGAACAAAATCATTAAGAATAACGATTTAACGATATAAAGTGTTGTGTTTCACTCAAAAGGCCAGGATTATGAAGTGAAAGAAAACTATAGAAACTTAGGGCATGAGAGAGAGTTCATTGGGAAAAGGTTTAGCTTTATAAAACTGGAAGGGATATTACATATATGTCAATAGTGATGGTAACCAGCAGGGGGCCTTTTTCATATGGCAGAAAAAATGGAAAGGAGGTGAGAAGCGATAATGTTGGTGGAGTGGCCACAGGACTGAAAAGAATAGTTGAGCGATATGAAGGAAAATGGATTTGTTGGGGAGATGGAACTGCCGATCACTTACATGAAAATGAAAAAATTGACGGATACTCGGTCCACAGGATAATACTTTCACAGAAAGAAAGGATTGGGTATTATGATAAGTACTCTAACAGTACTTTGTGGCCCCTTTTTCACTACTTTAGGGAAAATATTGAACACGATGAAAATGCATATGAAATTTACAGAAACGTCAATAAGAAATTTGCACAGAAGATAAGGAGCCTGAAGAACAGTAATGATATTATCTGGATACACGATTATCAACTTGCCTTAGTTCCCGGGTACCTGAGGGAACTTGGGATCAGGAATAAAATTATTTTCAGCTGGCACATTCCATGGGTTTCCAGCGAATTTTACACTATTTTACCTGAAAGAGAAGATATAGTCTCCAGTATCGCCAAAAGCGACAGCATAACATTTCACACACAGAAATACAGAACAAACTTCAGGCACTCATACGAAAGGATATTCGGAAATGACAAAAACATGGAAAAGAAGACGTTTGCTTACCCTCTTGGAATTGATTATGGATCGTTCTCTGTGGATGAAAATGTTGCAAGGAAGAGACCCTTTGCAGATCAAAAAATAATATTCTCCATTGATAGGCTTGATTATACGAAGGGGCTGGTAGAACGTGTCAATTCCATAGAGAGATTCATGGTCAAATACCCGGAAATGAAGGAAAAGTTTGTGTTTTTAATGATGGTTACACCCAGCAGATCAGGAGTTGAAGAATATGACAGGCTTAAGGAAAAACTGGAGATGACCGTCGGGAGAATTAATGGACAATACGGAAACCTGACATGGGTACCCGTAGTTTATATGTACAGGAAAATCACCCAGGAAATACTTAAAACCTATTACAGTTGGGGGGATATTGCCCTTATAACGCCAATGAAGGACGGTTTGAATCTTGTTTCCATGGAATTTCTTGCAACTACAAAACACGGGGTTCTTGTGATTTCAGAATTTGCGGGCATTTCAGAGTACCTTAGGGGTGCCATAAGGACAAATCCCAACTCGGTAGATGACATGGCATCAAAGATATGGCAGGCACTGACAATGAGTGAACATGAACGGGACGACAGGCTGAAATTGATGAAAGATTTCCTTAGGAAACACGATGATGTGTGGTGGACGAACAAAGTACTGGGAACGCTGAAATTATGATTGAAAATGTTAAGAAGTCATTGCTGAATTTCAGGGACGGTAATCAGATTTTTCTGGATTATGATGGAACACTTGTCCCAATAGTCATCGACCCTGAAAACTGTTATGCACCAGACGAGTTAAAGCAGTTGCTGAAGATTCTGAACGATCGATATGAACTGTATATAGTATCAGGAAGAACACTGGAGGATCTCGAAAAATTCCTATCAATGCCCTTGAATTTTATCTATTTACACGGACTTGGAGCAAAAGTGAGAGGGAAGGATATATCACTTATCGATAATATTCAGACATACATAGAAAAATTCCAGAGAGTCAAAAATGCAATACTTTCCGACGAATTCGAAGGGTTAAGGGTTTACGATAAGGGATTCGGTGTTGTTTTTCATCTTGGACTTGTTCCAAAAAAACTCCACGATGAAATAATTGAAAAAGTTGAAATTATAGCCAGGGAAAATGATCTTGGATTATACTACGGAAAGAATTTGGTGGAAGTGAAGATAATGAATATCAATAAGGGTAAAGCCATAAGAAAACTGAGAAATGAGAAAGAATGCATGATAGCAGGAGATGAGGAAACGGATGAAGATGCGTTTCGCGAGTGCAGGGAGTGCATATCTATTCATATTGGCGATGGATCAAGCCTGGCAAAATTCAAGCTCAGGGACATAACAGAATTTAGGATGATACTTGATTATCTTGCCTATAGACCGCGTACATCATAAATATCCCTTCTTCTGGCTTCCAGTACCGGGACGGAATCAAGGTATCTAGTCGTTTCATTCAGGTCTATA